>CAYXQM010000012.1:0-7541 GCA_964467495.1 uncultured Candidatus Saccharibacteria bacterium
GGTGTTCTTCTGAACGATGCTGTTATTTTCTACCTTTAATTATACATCTAAAGCGTCCATCCTGTCAATAGCTTGTCCAAAATACCCTTATTTTCTAACCAATTCAATTTCATATTTACCATCAACAAAACCTTTTACATAATGATTGAGAATAAACGACATTGATACTCCTAATTTCTTGGCTTTTGTCATGGCTTTCTTTTTAAGATTTTTATCTATGTTAAATACCATCTGTGTAGTCATAATTTTAGGTTAAATACTAATATCTATATCTTATCAATATCTAATCTATATGTCCAATATAAGTTTTTATCCCCTCTCCTGCATCTAGGAGAGGGCTACGCGAAGCTAGGGGTGAGGTTATTAATCTTTCCTCACAAACAAAGAATTTTCTGGAGTTTTGTTTTGTTTTATGAGAGATTTTATTTTGGCAGAAGTTTCTGGGAGAATTGGATTTAACATTCTAGCAACAGAGTAAAGTTTTACCACCAAATCAGAAATCATTTCCTGTCCTTTTTCTTTATCTGTTTTTACAACTTTGAATGGTTGATTTTCTTGAATAAATTTATCCATCTCCCCTATTTTCTGCCAAATATAATCACAAGCTTTGTTTATTTCAAAACTTTCTAGATGATCAAAAAATTCTTGTGATATTTTTTCGTTTTCTAATTTTTCAATTTCTTCTTTTTTAAATTTTTCAATATTACTCTCTGCCATTTTCATTATTCGCGAAACAAGATTCCCCAAACCATTTGCCAAATTAGCGTTGTAAGTTTCTTTAAACCTTTCTTTTGAGAAAGGACTATCTTCAAAACTGGAAACCTCAGCTAACATAAAATAACGCAAAGCATCCATACCATATTCAGCCGAAATTTCTTTTGGATCAATTACATTACCCAAGGATTTTGACATCTTTATTCCCCCTTCGCCTGTTATATGACCATTAACTACTATTTTGTGACTATTTGGAATCCCTGCCGCCATAAGCATAGCTTGCCACATAATAGCCTGGAAACGTGTATTATCCTTACCGCAATACTGAGTTGGTGTTCCATTTATCCAATATTTTTCGAAATCTGATTCATTATTAGTTCCCCACCCTAAAGTAGAAATGTAATTAGTTAGAGCATCAAACCAAACATACATAACGTGGTCTTTATCTCCCGGAACAGAAATACCCCAAAACATTTTTTCTTTTAAACGAGAAATACTGAAATCTTCAAGCCCACGTTCCACAAAAGTAATAGCTTCGTTATATCTAAACTGAGGCGTCACGAAATTAGGGTTATTTTTATAAAAATCTAAGAGTGGTTTTTGAAATTTTGAAAAAGCAAAAAAATAATTTTCTTCATCAACAATTTCTAATTCCCTATTTGGATGTTCAGGACATTTACCATCTACTAACTCAGATTCTGTCTTTTCTTCTTCGCAAGATACACAGTATTTGGTTTTATAATTTTTTTTATAAATAAAACCATTGTCAGCAACTTTTTGCCAAAATTTTTGAGCTGATTTTTCATGTCTTTCATCAGTAGTTCTAACGTAATGCGTATCTTTTGAAATACCAAAAGATTCAACTTGAATTTTGAATTTCTTGAAAGCTTCGTCAACAAAAACTTTCGGGTCTTTACCAACTTCTTTCGCTCTCTCAAAGATTTTCATACCATGTTCGTCAGTGCCACTATTAAAAAAAACTTGAAACCCTACTAGCTTTTTATACCTAGCAATTGTATCGGCACGTATAAGTTCTAAAGCATGCCCAAGATGTAAATCAGCGTTCACATAAGGCAGTGTTGTAGTTATGTAAAATGTTTTAGACACAAGTGAAGAATACTATTTTTCGGTGGTGTTTCGCAAGCGTTCAGCAGTGGCAATTTTATTTTTTTCTATGTCACTCAAAAATTCTATGAGCATCGTTGCAAGTGGTACCGATATTAACATACCGACAAATCCGGCCAATTTGCCACCGATAATAAGAGCCAAGATAGAAATAAGAGGAGGTACCCCTACAATCTTTCTCACCACCAACGGATAAATAAGTTGATTTTCAAATTGTTGAATAATTATGTAAAGACCAACTACCAAAAGAGCGCTAGTCATCCCATTGGTAACCAAAGCCAGTGTTATGGCTGGGATAGAAGCAAGGATCGGACCGAAAATAGGGATTATTTCAAACATACCGGCCAGTACAGCAAGTAAAAGGGCGTTATCAACCCGTAACAGAGTAAGACCTAAAAATACAAGCATGGTCACGATAATCGCCAATACCACTTGTCCTTGCATCCAAAGGCCAATTTTGTGCTGAGATCTTTTCCACAAATTTAAGACGTACTTTTCATTTTTGGCCGGGGTAACGATTCGTAAAAAATTGGAAACCCCCTCGGATTCAACAGACAAATAGAAAGATAAAACGACCACCAATAAGAAACTCAAAACGCCACCAAAAACAGTGCTGGCAGTGGAGAAGAAACCTTTTGACAGATTGGATATTGTGGCATCGATTTGTTCAACAATCTGAGCAAGAGAAAAGTTTTTAGAAAACCCTTCTATGGCAGAGCCCGAAGAAAAGAATTGGGTATTTTGCAAAGGGTTCCAGACTTGAAGCTCCCCCAAATATCCAGGGAGAGTAGACAGAAAAGAAGCCGCCTGGTTGAGCAAAGGCAGAAATAGAAAATAAAATACGACCACCAAAATTACCACCGCGGCAGAATAGAGTAAAAGCACCGAGAGAATCCTCGGCACCCTGCGACGCAAAAACCATTGAGTTCCCGGCTCTATGGCAGAAGCGATAATTATCGCCAGTAATACCACCAACAAAAGATCTCTCAAAAAATATAACGAAGCAAAAAACAAAACTATCAGCAAAGCTTTGACGATTGTACCGGAACTTATTTGAATTATTTTTTCACTTGAGCGAGTTGCCATATATTAATAAGTATAAAGTATTATGTATTAAGTATAAAGGGATTAAGCAGAAAGTTTTTCTTTCAGATAATCAGTTAATTCATCTTCAGAGATTCTCTCTTGCTTACCGGTATCTCTGTCACGTACTGTTACTTTATTATCTTTTTCTAAAGTATCAAAATCAATTGTAACGCAATATGGTGTTCCAATTTCATCTTGTCTTCGGTAGCGCTTGCCAATATTGCCGTTATCGTCAAATCTAACTGATATAAATTCCTTTCTAAGGATTCGATAGATTTCCCTTGCCTTTTCCACAAGAATGGGCTTATTTTTCAAAAGAGGAAACACTGCAATTTTTATCGGAGCCATATTTGGCTTAAATCTTAAAACTACACGTTTTTCACCACCCATTTCGTCTTCGTCATAAGCATCACATAATATTGCCAAAATTGTCCTATCAATTCCCACGGATGTTTCCACAACATGAGGAATGAATTTTTCTTTTGTGTCCTCATCGACATATGTCATGTCTACTCCAGAGAATTTTTGATGTTGAGTCAGATCATAGTCGCCCCGATAATGTACACCCTCCAATTCATTCCAATCAAAAGGATATTTATATTGTATGTCCCAAGCATCTTTGGCATAAAAAACTAAATTTTCGTGTTGTTTCCAACGTAGATTTTCCTTTTTAATTCCTAATCTATCGTAATAATTTATTCGTTTGGTTTTCCATTCTTCATATGCCTCTTTCGCTTTATTTGGGTGAATAAAATATTGCATTTCCGCTTGTTCAAACTCTCTCAATCGAAATAAGAATTGGCGAGGGCTTATTTCGTTCCTAAATACTTTTCCGATTTGAGCAATACCAAATGGAATTCTAAAAATTCCAGTATCAAGAATATTCTTGTAATTTATATATATACCTTGAGCTGTTTCTCCGCGTAAATAGACTTGCTCATCTCCCTCTTCAAACATACCGAGGCTTGAAGTGGCCAAAAGATTTTTGGCAGAAACTTTACCGAAACTTTTTTTACCACAAACGGGGCATTTTAATTTGTCTCTATTTTCGTCAAAAATATTATTTATTTCTTCCTCTGTCATCTTTTCGTCAGCAACTACCCCAATAGATTCAAGTAAATGATCTGCTCGTTGTTTTGTATGACACTCCTTGCAGATAACCATTGGGTCGGAAAAACCCGAAACATGGCCACTAGCTTGCCAAACCTTACCAGAAGTAAAAATACTCGAATCCAAAATGGCCATATTCTCATGTTCTTGCATGGCTTTTCTCCATTCTCCTGTAACATTCCTGTGCAATTCAACTCCGTAGGGCCCGTAATCATAGGTACCGGCAAAGCCACCATAAATTTCCGAGCCCTGAAAGACAAAACCCCTGCGCTTACACAAGGATACTATTTTCTCTAATTTATTTTCTTCTTTCATGATTTACTATTTGTACCACTCTAGGCTCTTAGCTTCAAGCTTATTCCCCCACCTTGTCATCTCCTTGTTTGAAAGTTGGGTCTCCGGAAAAATTGGTAGTCATGGCTGCAGCTTTGGCTCCCACTCCCACTCCAGTAATTTTATCCAAACCTGAGAGAGATGCTCCACTCAAAATAACAGGTGCTTGCCCTATTTGACTGGTGCTTGGCAAAAATTCTAACTGGAAATATACTTCCTTCTTAGAAGAATTAAACCCGGTGTTAGGAAGAATAGAGCCAGCGTTCCAGACGATTTCGTTAGTAGCCTCATTAAAGGAAATTAATTCGGGAAAAGGGCTGTGGACGTCGGTCCATTTTACATAAGCAGGTAGAGTGGCTCTGACTTCTGCGTTGCTAATCTGATTGAAAGAATTTTTAATGTTCCAGATTATGGTGTAGGTGGTTGGGATATCCGGTTTCGGAGGAATTGGCCCGGAATTTTCAAGATTACCAATGGACCTAACTACTCTTGATGAAAAGATAATATCCGTAGCCAATAATATTTTTCTGGTTTCTGTAGCTGTAACTTGTTCAGCAGAACCAGACTCTAAAATTCTCTCACCTTTAACGGTAACAGTTATTTCTATTTCCGGTTTGGCTCCAGACGCTATTTTGGAATACAGCAGAGACGAAAGGCGAAAAGAAAGTCGGCGCTCCGAACCGGGCCCCATTTCAGAAAATTCTGCTACAGATCTTTTGTCCCAAAGAATAGTGTTATTAAATGATTGGAAAAATCCTGCGTTACCGGGTGATACAGTAGTCCCATCAAAAGCTCCCCCTTTGAAAGAAACTGCAACTGAAGTGTTAAAAAGTATGGAAGGTAAATTGTTGCGAATAACTAATTCGGTGTTAACTTCCTTACCTCCCTGAGCAACAAAATCTCCGCTGTTTCCGCTAATAAGAACATCTACACCAACAAAAGGTTTCTTGACCAGCACTGATTCCATAAGTTGGGCCAGAGGCACCGCGATAATTCTTTCGTCAAGCGAGTCGGCAGTACCGGCATTTATCCTAAAAACTCTTTCTTCATTATCTTGGCCGATAATACTTCCGATAATTTTGATAGTCTTTTTCTCCCCGGAATTCAAACTTGAAAACTTCCAAACATTATTACCAAAAGAAGCGCTCGGTAATGCTTCTTTAAATACAAAACCAAAAGGATATTCTAAATTAACTAAAAAGTTATTGATCTTCTCCTTGGAGTTTGAAGCTACTTCTATGTTAAAAGATATTTCCTGATTTGAATTAACTTCTTTAGGATAAGTGGGAGTAATAATAACCGGAGAGGAGCTTATGGAAACTTCGTGGACTTTTTCTTTATAAAACAGAGCGCTTGAATTTTCCACTCTGTATTCCAAAGAAATTTTAATTTGTTTTAAAGTATCTTTGTTTCCAAAAAAAGCTGCTTTGATGTTTTGATTGTAGGTGGCCCCAGCTTTTATGACGTCTAGAGTAAATCTTTCTCTCTGAAGTTCTATCGAAAGATCAATAGCAGACCTGGTACCCTCTGGATATTCAACAACTAAAGCAGCAGATTCTAGATCTGTATTGTTGTTGTTGATAATATTTATATCAAAAGAAGTTTCTTGTCCTCCAGCAATAGAAAGAGGACCTACCACTTGAATATCAACATTCCTTGAAGAGATGAGATTCATACCACCCCAAAAAACAAAACCCGCCACCAAAGCGGCTACAACAAAAAACGCTATTGACAAGCCGAAAATTTTTTTAAAAAAGCTGTGTCTTTTTTCTGCCACTCGAGACATTTTAGCTGCTAATTGATCAAAACCACTTGTCTTAGCATCTTGCCATCCCTCTGACTGTTTTCCAAAATCTGTTTCTTCTTCAGACTCATCAGTCAATCCAGTTCTACCTTTATTAATAGCATTTGGAGTCTTTCTGGAATATAATTTCCTTTCCATTTTATCCAGTTTCTCCCTTTTTTCATTTTCCTCTTGCATTTGATTTTGTGAAATCATGTCGAACGATACGTCGATTAGAGTTCGATTTTATTATAACATGAGTGAGATTTATTTAGTAATTTCTAGAATTTTAAATATAAAAACGAAAACCCCTTGGGCCTTACCAAACAAATGGCAGAGGGTCCAAGGGATTGAGAGCCAAAGGGCCCAGCTCTAAGATTTCATGGTCTGTTGGGGAAAGACAAATCGATTGCGACCCACCACAGTACCGCCGAAGCGGCGGCTGACGCCGACCCCAGGCCTGCCAGCATTCCGGCCAACGCCAGCAACGAAGAACTTATCGCCAGCCTTAAAAGGGAAGAACGTGGCCCAATCCGGGTGTAACCAGTCCTCGTTTTCCTCAACAAAGGTGATGATCTGCTCTTGGGTCAGCGCAAGATCACCAAGACTCGCATTAAAGTTGCCGAACACGGTCCGGAAACTCGCATTCGCCACCATCTCGAAGACTCCAACTGGCGTATCGGGCTTGGCTTCGCCGGGGACATTACATCCCCATTTCATGAAATTCGGATCAATCCAGCTAGGGAAAGTCTGTCTGGCTTCGCTGATCAGTTTTATGCCGGAAGTGGCAACTATGCTGATCGACTGACCAGTAGAAAGACAACGGAGGACGGCGGATTTGACGAGCATATCTTTTGACATGGTCAGTTTCCTTTCTATCGAAGATTTATGTAGGTTTTGATTACTCCTGGTTCTCCTATACTCTACCTTTAATTATACACCTAAAGCGCCTATTTTGTCAACAACTTGACTGAAAAACCCTTATTTTGAGCCGTTCCCTCTCTTGTAGTAAGAGAGGACTACACGAAGTGAGACCTGCCCGCCATGCTTCGCAAGGCGATGCGGGCAGGGGTGAGTTATTTAAGTCGCTTTGAGAGATTCGTTTATAAGTGCCACCATTTTTGAACGGCGAGGAGCAATGGTTTCCAAATCTTTAACTGCTATTTCTGCTGAAGTTATTGGGATTGAAAGCTCCGGGTCATGCCTCATATAACCCAAAGTATGCAAAATACGAATGAGAGTTAGGCATTCAGCCAAAGCAACATTTTCTTCTTTGGCCTCATTTAGAAAATTAAAAAAATTAATAACCGTAGAAAATAGAGAAGTGCACGCCTCTTCTTCAGCAACAAGTTTTTTAATTAAATTTAAGATATTACCAGCTACTTTTAAT
>CAYXQM010000013.1:0-7488 GCA_964467495.1 uncultured Candidatus Saccharibacteria bacterium
CGCAGACCCTTTTAATATACTGGCTATCACTTTTACAAATAAAGCCGCCAAGGAGATGGGGGATAGAATTTTAAATCTACTGGGAAAAAATAATCAAATAAACAGACCTGTTTCAATAACCGGAAGGCCGTTTGTAGCCACTTTCCATGGACTAGGAGCTTTTATTATAAAAGAAAATTTCAAAGAAGCTGGCGTTAAAAAACATTTTAGCATTTACGACAGAGAAGATTCCAAAAAAGCGGTCAAGGAAGCTTTACAAAAAAACGGCTACAACCCCAAACAATTTGAGCCCGGTAAAATTTTGGCTATTATTTCTCGCGAGAAAGGCAATTTCGTTTCTGTTGAGCAATATGTGGAATTCGCCACTGGTGATTATTTCGGAGACATTGTAGCCAAATCCTGGCAAGGATATGAGGAAATCTTGAAAAAAGAAAACGCTTTGGATTTTGACGATTTGCTTCTGGTGGCTGCCAAACTTTTACAAAAAGAAGAGATTCGGAAATTTTATAGTGATAAATGGAAATATATTCACATTGACGAGTATCAAGATACAAATAAAGTGCAGTATCAAATCGCCGAAGCTATTGCTCGAAACCACCAAAATATTTGTGCCGTGGGAGATGTAGACCAAAACATTTATAGCTGGCGGGGAGCCAACATAAGAAACATTTTAAATTTTGAAAAAGATTACAAAAATGCCAAACTGGTGGTCTTGGAAGAAAATTATCGCTCCACTAAAACCATTTTGGAGGTAGCCAATCGCATCATTGAGAAAAACAAATTCAGGAAAGAAAAAGTTTTGGTAACTAAAAACGCGGTCGGGGAGAGGGTGGGAGTTTTTGAAGCTCTTTCCGAAAACCATGAGGCCCAGTTTGTGGTTGAAAAAGTGAAAGAACTTTTAAAAAGCGGGGTGAATCTCTCTGAAATTGCCGTTTTATATAGGGCCAATTTTCAGTCCCGCGTTTTAGAAGAAGAATTTCTGGCAAAAAACATTCCTTACCAAGTTTTG
Organism: uncultured Candidatus Saccharibacteria bacterium; assembly: GCA_964467495.1. Classification (GTDB taxonomy): domain Bacteria; phylum Patescibacteriota; class Minisyncoccia; order Phycocordibacterales; family WO2-35-19; genus CAYXQM01. Next base: position 1,010 of record CAYXQM010000013.1, read on the forward strand.
GGTACCAGATTTTTTGAAAGAAAAGAAGTTAAAGATATTTTAGCGTTTTTAAGATTTTGTTTTAATCCTCAAAGCATTTCTGACTTGAAGAGAATTATAAATGTCCCCCCTAGAGGCATCGGCAAAACCACTTTGCTTAAAATTGTAGAGGGTCAGGAAGAGAGTTTGCCGGCAAATATGAAAATTAAAATGGCCAACTTTAGAGAATTGCTCAGAAAAATAAAAAACTTTTCTCTCCAAAATCCGCCGTCAAAAACTATTTTGTTCATAGCCAAGGAAACTGGCCTTAGTGAAAATTTGGAAAAAACAGATGAAGGGATAGAGAGAATTGAAAATATAAAAGAGCTCGCGGCTTTGGCTTCGCGGTATGACAAGATGCAAAAAGATAATAACTGGGAAGATAGTGTAGAAAAACTTTTGGAAGATACAGCTTTGGCTTCGGACCAAGACAGCGATAAAAAGGAAAAAGAGGGTGTGCGTTTAATGACCGTTCACGCTAGTAAAGGTTTAGAATTCTCTTATATTTTTATTACCGGGCTTGAAGAAGGCCTTTTCCCCCACGATAGAAATTTTGATGATAATATAAGCGAAGAGGAAGCAGAAGAAGAAAGACGGCTTTTTTATGTTGCCCTGACTCGAGCCAAGAAAAAACTTTTTCTTTCTTATGCTCAAACTCGCACCATTTTTGGTAATCGGGGAGTTAATATTCCTTCCGAATTTTTGCTCGAAATTCCTGACCAATATCTTGAGCGCGAATTTTTGGATTACACTCCAAAAAGAAAGCCATTGTTGCATATTGAGTTTTAGAGTATTGACAATGTTATGACAAAGTATATACTAGTATTATGACTACTCAAATAATGTTCAAAATTGACAATAAGCTTAAAAAAGCGGCCCAAAAGAGAGCTAAAGAAGAAGGTATTACCCTAAGCGATTTTTATCAATCAGCAACCAAATCTTTTATAGAAGGGAAAATGACAGTCGGCATGGTTTTTGAAGAAGACAGTTGGGACAATTACACCAAAGAAAGTATCGCCTCCTACAAGCGTGGGCTTGAGGATTTCAAGAAAGGTAAGTTTTTCAGAGTTAGATGAAAATAATTGTCACAGAAGAATTCAGTAAAAAGTTGGCAAAATTACCGTTGTCCACAAAAAGAGTATACAAGAAACAAGAGAGTCTCTTCTCAATAAACCCTAGAGATCCGAGACTGCATTTAGAAAAATTAAAAGGCAGTTCTACTTTTTCTTTTCGGGTAACAAGAAAATATAGAGTTCTTTTAGAGTTTACAGAAGAAAGTCTGGCTCTATTTGTTTCAATCGGTCACAGAAAAGATGTCTATAAAAAATGAGAACTAAGTGGGGACAAAATTTTTTAAGAGATCCGAAGATTTTGAAAAAGATTGCTGATTTTGCACAAATAGAAAAAACAGACACAGTGATTGAGGTTGGACCGGGAGAAGGGGGGTTGACTAAAATTTTGTTAGAAAAATCTCACAAAGTTATAGCCATAGAGAAAGACAGAAACTTAGCAGAGCAACTGAAACAAAATTTTCGTGAGCAGATTTTAGACAATAGATTAGAGATAATAGAAGCAGATATTTTAGACTATAACCTAACATCTAAAAACTATAAACTAATCGGTAATATCCCATACTACATTACTGGTGCTTTGTTTAAAAAAGTTTTTGAATCAGAGAATCTTCCGCAATCAATTACTTTTGTAATTCAAAAAGAAGTAGCTCATCGGATTATTGCAAAAGATAATAAGGAAAGTATTTTAAGTATTTCAATTAAAGCTTACGGTAAACCAGAATACGGTGGGATTATTAAAGCGGGAAGTTTTTACCCAAAACCAAAAGTCGATTCAGCCATAATCTCCGTTAGAGATATTAAAAAATTAAAAGATTTAAATATTGAAAAATTCTTTCGAATAGTCCGGGCCGGATTTGCCCACAAAAGAAAACTTTTGATAAAAAATCTTGGGGTAGATAAAAAAACCTTCGAAAAATGCAGTCTACCAGAAAAAGCCCGAGCTGAAGACTTAAAAGTTGAGGGTTGGATTTACTTGACTAGAGAATTGATGTAAAATGGATATATGAAAAGTAAAATCTCTAAAAAATCAAAAGGGGTTGAAACCAGAGATCAGTATATGGTGGTCTTAGAAGATATACGATCCCAAGTCAAAGGAGTAGCAGAAGGCGTATCGGCATTGGATGAAAAAATGGATAGAAAATTTAAGACGGTTGATGAAAGACTTGGGAAAGTAGATGAAAATTTACGATTAATGAGAACGGAAATTCCCTTAATTAGACACAACCAAATAACTCGTGATGAATTCAAAGCGCTTGAAGACAGAGTTTTCACCATAGAAAGAAAAATTGCAAAATAAATATATGAAAAACAGGGAACATTTTTTGTATGTTATTGCCGTTATTTTGTTAGTCGTATTTGTAAGTTCATTCTTTTATCAAACGAGTTTTGCTTTTGTTGGGTTTGGGGGGCCGATTATATCCGTCCTTGGATGTACAAACGGGCTTTTGCTAACCATTGGACCACCAAGTGGGGGATTTTTTCTTTTGCCATTCTGGACCACAATTTATCCATTTTTTAGTATAAAACCAGGAAGTTGGACTTTAGGGACATACATTCCTGGAGGGGCATGCTCATTCGGGCCAGTAGTAATTCCTGTTCAAGGCACCATCTTAATGACCGGCACTTCTCAATAACTAATTTCCCACAGGAAATTCTGTATTTGAAACCATAAACTTGGTACAATTTAATAATGATTTTGCCAAGCAAAAAAGTTTTGAGTATTTTTTTGGTATGCGTCGCCTTGGTAATTTCTATTATCATCGCTTTTGGTAGAGATAAAGCCAGCACGGCCATAAACTACGCCAGCAATTTAGTGGCAGGAGATAAAATATCAATCCCCGAAAATCCAAACTGGCAGAATGAGTTGGGAGAAGCGGGGATTGCCGACGCGAGTTTGAGCCAAGCGGATAGCGCTTTAGAAAATAAAACTCTTACTGGTACAGTAGCCGTATCCTTAATATCAAATTATTTGGCCTTAAAACAAAGTGGTAACTTGGACCAAGAAACTGCCCAGAGTCTGGTGGACCAAACAGCAAATTATATAGAAGCTTCTGCTAGCCAAACCATCACTGTTTCCAATCTTAATGTCATTCCAGATAATGGATTACAAACTAGAATAGATTATGGGGACAGACTGGGAATGATTTTGAAATCAAATAAGCCCAAAGAAATTAAAAACGAATTTACCATATGGCAAGAAGCTACGACAGGAAATAATTCCCAAAAATTAGAGGAACTGCAGTCCGTTATAAACATATACAAGAATATGGCTAACGAAATAAAAGTAATGCCGGTGCCACAAATTTTCGCCAAAGCCCATATTGACATGGTTAATGGGGCGACAGGTTTAGCGACGGGGCTTGAGGAGATGAAAAACGTTTTTGAGGATCCTGTTCGTGGCCTTCAAGGATTACAGCTGTATCAAAACGGAGGCGCTTTGTTTATCCAGGCCATACAAGCCAGTTCCGAATTTATAAAGAGAAGCAACATTACCTATAAACAAGGGAGCGGTGGATACTACTTATTATACGGGATATAATTAGATAAATTCAAAATGCAAAAATCAAAAATCAAAATTGACAAGATTATTGTTCTGATTCTGATAATGATATTCGCACTTTCACCGTTTACAGCAAGGAAAGTGAAGGCCCAACTGTTTGTGCCAGTGTGGGATCCAGGTAATTTTTCTGTCAACGCACATAATGATATTAACACAACATCCTTGTTTAGTAAGGAATTTATACTAGATGCAGTTCTTTATCAGGTTGTAAATATGATCATAGAAAAACTATCGGCAGAAACTATTGATTGGATAAATGGGGGGTTTCAGGGTAGCCCGGCATATGTTGCTGACCCCCAGGCGTATTTCTTAGATGTTGGCAACAAGGCTGCGGGCCAATTTATATTTAGTGAACCCCATCTAAACCTTCTCTGTAGCCCCATACGTGCAAAGATTCGACTAGCTTTAACTCGAGCCTATCTGCGAGAACCTACATGGCGATGTACGCTGGACGATGTCCAAGGGAATATGGATGATTTTATGAGCGATTTTGACAGAGGGGGCTGGGATAAATTTTTCCAACTTACTCAAAACCAACAAAACAATCCGATAGGAGCATATCTTCAGGGAGAAAATGAAATGTTCCAAAAAATTGAAAGCGAAACCAATGAAAAACTGAAAGAACTTGATTGGGGGCAAGGAATTAAATCCTTTGAAACCTGCTCCAAATGGGGTGATCCCCCAATCGGCTATATTTCAACATACCCGGGATGTAGTTTGGAACCAGGCCCCGACGGGACACCCGTATCAGTGTGTGACGATGCCCCAGAACCAGGCCAGGTATGCTTGGAGCACAAAACAGCTACTCCAGGTTCAGTCGTACAATCACAGCTAAATAGTGTTTTGGGTATAGGCAACGAAAGATTAGCAGTAGCTAACGAAATAAACGAGATTATAAGCGCCCTTCTAAATCAATTGATGAAAAAAGTCATGGGTGGCGTAACAGGTTTGGCCGGCTTGAGCAAACCAGACACATCTGATGGCGGAAGTATTTTCACTAATTCGTTATTAACTACAGTAGACGGCAAGGTGGTTGACAAAAATAAAGAGATCGAAACTTATATTCAAGGTGAGCAAGAAACTCTTACGGGACTAACTAACTATGTGGCTGATAACCCATATGATGCCTATTTCTGCAGGAATAATCCAAACACCCCTGAATGTTTACCCCCGACAGGAAACGCAACAGACTCAAACAATCCGAGCGGTTCGATATCTATTATTCAAGCCAAAGATTGTCAGTATATAGATGAATCATATCTTAATATGCTTCCCAATGGACCTGAGACGATAGTTCTATGTTCAGGAGCTTGTCAGTCAGACCCAAATTCATGTGTTGCCCAGTAATAAATTGGTTTTGTTAAAGACAAAATGAGTAAAAAATTTCTTACATTTGGAATACTACTTATCATATTGGGAGGGATTTTGATTCCGTCTGTTGCTTTTGGAGCAGATCCGCCTACACCAGATATCGGGGATGTCATTATATCAGGATTAGGACCGACTGGAGCAGCTGATTATCTCGTAAAACAGATCAGTGGCGGTGATTGGTCCTTATCAAATGCCATTTTCTCAGTATTATTTAGGGCTATCGCCCAGTTTTTAATGGGCATATCGTCCCTCGGTCTTATACTTTCAGGGATGATATTTGATTGGCTGGTAAAGATCACGATTGTTGATATGGCAAAAAATATTGGCGGTCCAGAAGGGGTAGGGAGAAGTATAAGCGAAGCATGGGGAGTATTGAGAGACATAGCTAATATGGCCTTCATATTTGTGTTGCTCTGGGCCGCCTTCAAGGCAATGTTTGAACTTCAGTTTGGGAATATAGGTACCACCATAAGAAACATTATTATAGTAGCTCTCCTCATAAACTTTAGTCTATTCTTCTCTAAAGTAGTTATTGACGCTTCAAACATTGTAGCCGTCGGATTTTATAATTCAATAACAGTTAACTCTTACGCATTGGAAGGAAACAAATTAATTGACGCCGGGAAAGCAATAACCGGCACAGAAAAAAGTTTGTCAGCGGGTTACATGAAGATGCTTGGAGTAAATACTTTGTATGGTTCAGACATTTTGGAGAATGATAATCTAAAAAATCCTGTTCAAATATTAACCATAGGCGTTATAACTGCGATTATTATGTTAATTCTCGCTGTTATTCTTCTTATAGCAGGCATAATGTTTGCTACTCGTTTTATTATCCTTATCTTTTTAATGATACTTTCTCCCTTGGCTCTAACCGCTTACATTATCCCAGGAATGGAAAAACATTTTAAAGAATGGAGAAGCGCTTTAATAGACCAATCATTTTTTGCCCCTCTATATTTTGCTCTCACTTGGGTAGTTTTTAGACTTGGGTCTTCTCTTCTTGACACAATAAAAGGATCCGGGTTGGGCGACCAGAAAGGATTTACGTCCATGTTTAGTGAGCCTGGAGCTACTGTAGCAATTATCATTAATTATGTTTTAATACTGGGTTTTTCAATCGCTGCTCTCATCTTCGCCAAAAAAATGGCCAGCAGTACGGCTGGGTTTAAACAAATTAGTGGGGGTATCGGGACGGGAGCCGCTGGTGGTGTGGCTTGGGCAGGTAGACAGACAGTAGGTCGGATAGGGAAAGGCCTTGCCGATAACACATGGATTCAAAAAGCTAAAGGTCCAGATAGTAATTTCTTCAAGCGTTCAGGGGCCAGACTTCTTTCTTACACGGGCGAAAAGGCTGCAGGTAGTTCATTCGATACCAGAAACGCCGCTGTGCCAACTAGCGTAGGAGGTGATGCTATAAGGGGAACCGTTGGTAGAACTGGGTGGGGTAAAAAACT
>CAYXQM010000014.1:0-7219 GCA_964467495.1 uncultured Candidatus Saccharibacteria bacterium
ACGTATATACGTGCATATATACGTCGAGGTGTGATAAAATTAAAGCATCATGAAATACACAAGGAAATTAATGAAAATGTCTTCACATAGCTTTGCTCTTGTAATCCCTAAAGAACTTGTTAAAAAGTTTGGGTGGAGGGAAAGACAGAAAATTTCTATTGAAGAACTACCCGCCAAGTCTTTAAAACTCAAAGATTGGAAAAGGAAATAGTTCGGCAAATTCACTATAAATAATTTTATGAATAATACGTACAGTTGGTATTCGATGTTAATAAAACCGGAATGGGCGCCACCCAGCTGGATATTTGGGCCGGTGTGGACATTCCTTTATATACTCATCGCAGTTTCATTCGGCAAAGTATTCCTCATGGCTTACCAAAAACAGTTGCCTTGGATAATCGCATTGCCGTTTATACTCAACCTCGTTTTCAATCTCGCTTTTACATCGATTCAGTTTGGCCTAAAAAATAATCTTCTCGCGGCAGCTGACATACTCCTTGTCTTGGCGACGCTCATCTGGGCGATGGTGGTTATATATCCTTATGTGCGCTGGGTAACTTACATCCAGATTCCATATTTAATTTGGGTCCTTTTCGCTACCATATTGCAACTGACCATCACTTATTTAAATAGATAACCCACCTATTCTCCATTATCTAATTCGTACGAAAGGTATAATGGCTAGATTTAAACAAAATAAAGTGGTAAAATAATTTTATGATTGAGGTTGAGAAGAAGTTTTTATATAACGAGGCGACTATCAAAACTTTAACCGAAGGGGCAGAATTTGTGGGAGAGAAAATTTTTACAGACAGTTATTTTGATAACGAGACTTTCAGTTTAACCACAAAAGATATTTGGTTTCGTAAACGTGGAGAAAGATTTGAACTCAAACTTCCTTTGAATGTGAAAATGGAGGAAAGAGTTTCTGATCAATATAAAGAATTAGAAACAGAAAAAGAAATCGCTGATTATTTTAAATGGAATTTATCCGAAGCGTCTCTCGAAGAATTAGTGAAGAAGAGTGGATTTAATCCTTTTGCTACTTTTACGACAACAAGAAAAAAATATAAAAAAGACGATTTTACTATTGATATAGATACCACTGATTTTGGTTTCAATATTATAGAAATAGAAATTATGGTTTCGGAAGAATCTGATATAGAAGAGGGGATTAAAAAAATCCTAGAATTTGCTTCTAGTATTGGCTCAGAATTGGGATATGTATGTGGTAAGGGTGTCGAATTTCTTAAGAAAAATAATCCAGAACATCTCCAGAAACTTATAGAAGCCAAGGTGGTAAAATAAAGGTATGAAAAATTATGCCAAAGTGGGGAATAAGCCGGGCAGACCAGGGTATAGAACGCCGTCAACTTTTCGTTCAAAAAAGTTTATAAAAATTTCTAAGGTTAGAAATAGCTTTATTTTGCTTAGTTAGTGTGGTATTTTGTAAGTATTAATACAAGTATTAAAAACTCTAATTTTATTAAAATGAAAAAAATAAAAATTATCGGAGTAGTTGTAGCGCTTGTCGTAATTGCTCTATTTGCTTGGTTTTTTACTAAAGGTCCAGCTGAACAGCAGGTATCGAAATTGGATGCAACAGATACTGCTGGAAATTTTTATGGTCAGTGGCTTAAAGCAGTAAAAGAGCCAACCGGCGCGGATCCTAGCCTGGCGACCCTAGCCAAGTCGCCAATTTTAAGTAAGTCATTAAGAGACAGATTGGCAAGTGCGCAAAAGGGTTCAGACACAACTGACCCAGTCCTGTGTCAAACAGTAATACCGGAAGAAGTTTCCACGAGGACTGTGTCAAAGAATGCCAATGAAGCACAAATACTGGTCACGTCCCGAGATAAGGAGGTGACGGAGCAAACACTTATTACGTTGATTAGATATAACGAAGGCTGGTATATCGATGATATTCAGTGTTCACTTGGAGAATTTGAACCAGAACGAGAATTTAGTTTTGAAAAAGAGGGTTATTTATTGAAAGATTCAATTCCTTCTCCTTACGATTCCAATAACTGGCACTTGGTATTTGAAGAGAATGGTGAAGCTGGCTACGTTACGCCACTCTTCTTTGATTCAGAAAGTCAGTGCACAAATCTTGAAGGGGATAAATCTGTATGTGGACCAAATCAATTTACAGAAGCAACAAAAGTATTTGTACATGGGCAAATGACTGAACGTGGTGTCAGTGTAAAGCAACAGGAGTTTGTTAAATAGTATTTTATAAAACCGTTATCAATGCTTTCTTCAACCTGTTTTAGGATCAGGTTCAGGATAAAGTAAAGGAATAGGAAAAACTGAAATCTATGGAATGGTTCGCCTGAAGGGTACCATAGAGAACCAGATGATATAATGAGAATATGGATATCTTGGAGAAAATAAGTTTGGGGTAGTAAAATAATTATAGCTTTACTATAATTAAAGCATTATTAATTACTAGCTAATTTTTATTAAAATGGATATTTTAATTTTGACTTCAAAAATATTGGGAGTCTATTTGGTCGTCAGTGGGTTGTTTCTTATCTTAAAAGCCAAAACAGTCCCAGCTTTGCTTAAAGATTTTTTTGACCATCCGGCCGTCACATATTTGACCGGTGTCATTTTGATCTTTTTGACAACGATGTTTCTCATTCAATACAATGTTTGGGAATATTCATGGAAGGGAGTGGTTACTGCCTTTGCTTGGATAGTGCTTTTGAAGGGATTAGTTTACGTCTTTGCTCCTAAAATACTCAGCGAATCTGTCAAAAGATTTCGTGGTTGGTTTGGAGCCTGGGGTGTTTTGGCCATAATCATCGGAATCTACCTTTTCTATTTGGGATAAAATGTGATAAAATAGCCCTATGATTATTACTTATCAAGGGGTGCAGAGTTTTAAGGTCCAATTTGGGGACACCGTTTTGGCTTTTGACCCAGTGTCCAAAGCTTCTAAATTCAAAGCTAGCAGTTTTGGTGCGGATATAGCTTTGGTTTCTTTAAATCATCCGGATATGAATGGGGTGGAACAAGCCAGTAGAGGAGAGAAAAAAGCTTTTGTTATTGACGGTCCGGGCGAATATGAAATCCAGGGGGTTTTTGTCAAGGGTTTACCGAGTTTTTCAAATTATCCTTCGAATACCTCAGGACAAGTGAATTCCAAAAAAAGTAGAACCAATACCATATATGCAGTCAATTTGGAAAATATGAACTTATGTTTCTTAGGGACCCTGGGCGACACCGAAATTCCAAGTAACACCAAGGCGGGCATTGATGGGGTAGATATTCTTTTTGTTCCCGTTGGTGGTGATGGAGTTTTAGATTCTTCCGAAGCTTACAAATTTGCCGTATCTTTGGAACCTTCTATAATTATTCCTATGCATTACGACGACAAATCCTTGAAAGCTTTTTTGAAAGAGGGTGGGGAAGAGGGAGTAAAGCCAATTGAAAAACTAACTATTAAGAAAAAAGATTTGGAAAGTAAAGAGGGAGATATCATCGTGCTAAGTGAAAATTAATTGAAGATTCTTCTGATGTTAATAAAAAAATACAAATCAATAATGGAACGGCCGGAGGAGCATAGGAATAAATGGGCTTTGGGATTAACGGTAACTCTGTCTGTAATTATTTTTTTCAGTTTTGCTTTTTATAGAGGTTATGTCAGTTTTGGCGGCGGGGGGGCAATAATAGCCAAACAAAAACCTACTAGCCAAGTGGCTTCAGTAATCTCCGCTCCTTCTCCGATTGAAAGTTCAAAAACAACATTCAAAGCCGCTTTTGATGAGATTGGTAAACAATATCAAGATTTCAAGGACTCTGTTTCTAATGTTTTGGTGCCTTTTATTGAAGGAATTGATGTGTATGAAAGGGAGTAAAAAGGCTTGAAAATAAGGTCTGTTTTTGGTATTATAGGAGTATAAATGGTCAAAAAAGAGGAAAAAAATGACGGGGAAATAAACGCCAAAACTGGCGTTATTTCGCGTCCCATTGTGAGCGAAATGAAAAAGTCATTTATTGACTATGCCATGTCTGTCATTACTGACCGAGCCCTTCCTGATGTTCGTGACGGTCTGAAGCCGGTGCATCGTCGTATTCTTTATGCCATGCATAGCATGGGTTTGACCGCTTCGGCCAAGACCCGAAAGTCAGCGGCTGTAGTTGGAGAGGTACTAGGGAATTACCACCCGCACGGAGATGTAGCAGTTTACGATGCTATGGTCAAGTTGGCTCAGGATTTTGCCACTCGATACCCGCTTGTTATCGGACAGGGAAACTTTGGTTCAGTAGATGGTGACAGTCCTGCCGCTATGCGTTATACCGAGGCCAAAATGGGCAAAGTGGCCAGCGAACTTTTACGTGATATAAATAAGGAAACTGTTGATTGGGTTCCCAATTATGATGCTACCAAAAAAGAACCGGCCGTTCTGCCTTCGGCCGCTCCTCAACTTCTTTTGAATGGCACTTTGGGTATTGCCGTTGGTATGGCTACCAACATTCCGCCACACAATTTGCGAGAGGTGATAGATGCTACCGCTTATTTAATAGACAACAAGGATGCGGCCACTGAAGATTTACTTCAATTTGTGCAAGGTCCTGATTTTCCGCTTGGAGGCGTTATTTTTAATGCTAAAGATATTCACCACGCCTATACTACTGGCCGAGGCGGTATTGTTACTCGAGGTGTAGCTGAAATTATTGAAAGCAAAGGAGGCAGTCAAATTATTATTACTTCCATTCCATTTCGAGTAAACAAAGCTGGTCTAATAGAAAAAATTGCCGAACTGGTACGCAATAAAAAATTAGAAGGAGTCAAAGGTATTCGTGACGAGTCCACCAGAGATATTCGGGTGGTTATAGATCTGAAGAATGGTAGCTATCCGCAGAAGGTCTTGAACTTTTTATATAAACATACTCAACTCGAAGATACCTTCCATCTTAACTTGGTGGCTTTGGTAGACGGAGTGCCACAGACACTTTCTTTGAAAGGTATTCTGGAAGAATTTGTAAAACATAGGCAGATAGTGGTTAGGAGACGGTCTGAATTTGATTTGAGAGAAGCGGAAGCTCGGGAGCACATCTTGCTTGGTCTTAAAAAAGCTTTAGATCATATTGACCAGATAATTAAACTGATTAAAAAATCCAAAGATGTAGAAACGGCTCGGATTAATTTAATGAAAGAATTTAAATTCTCCGAATTGCAAGCCAATGCTATTTTGGAAATGCGTTTGCAAAAATTAGCCGGCTTGGAAAGGCAAAAAATAGAGGATGAATTATTCGAGATTCAAAAGCTTATTAAAGAATTAAAAGAAATTTTAGCCAATCCTAAAAAAATACTTTATATTATTAAAAAAGAATTGTCTGATATTTCTGAAAAATATGGAGATGACAGAAGGACCAAGGTGGTCAAGGGTGGAGTCAAAGCGTTATCAATGGAAGATTTAATTGCCAATGAAGAGAATACTTTGGTCTTGACTGCCGGAGGTTATGTTAAACGCACTCATCCAGATGAATACAGAAAACAGAAGCGTGGCGGAGTGGGAGTGGTTGATTTGGATACCAAAGAAGAAGATTTTGTAACCGGTTTTCTAACGGCTGATACTCATTCAGATCTTTTGTTTTTCACTGACCGAGGTAAAGCTTATCAAATCAAAATGTATGAACTACCGGAAGGCAAGCGGGCTACTCGCGGTAAATCCATTATGAATTTTATTTCGCTTTCAGAAGGTGAGAGAGTGACTTCCATCTTGGCTATGCCAAAGAATTTAAAAGAAAGCAAAGATCTCTCGCTTCTTTTGGTGACCGAGGATGGCACCGGCAAAAAAGTTTCGGCTGCCAGCTTCCACGATGTGCGGGCCAGTGGCATTATTGCTATTAAATTGAGTGAAGGCAATAAACTAGTTTCTGTTTCTGGAGTAACTAAAGGCGATTCTTGCTCGGTGGTTACTTCTAAAGGGCAATCTATACGATTTAAGGAATCTGATGTAAGAGAAATGGGTCGCACTGCGGCTGGAGTAAGGGTAATTAAACTTGGTAAAGGAGATAGAGTAATCGGAGCTCATCCTGTTCCAAAAGAAAGAGAGAAAGAGGCCGCCCTGCTTACCATGGGCGCTAATGGTTATGGTAAAAAGACTCCGATTTCAGAATATAAAATTCAGGGACGGGGCGGTTCCGGTATCAAAACCAGTAATGTAACAGCCAAGACAGGAGAAATTATAGCTTCTGCTGTAATTACCAACGAGGAGGAAGAGGCGGTAGCTATGTCAAAAAAGAGTCAAGTTATTCGCTTAGGTCTTTCTGAAATTCCATCTCTCGGACGTTCCACTCAGGGAGTTCGTATTATGAAGCTTCGCCCCGGCGACTCCATCGCCTCCTTCATTTGTTTATAACCGTAGTTCACAGTTTGATAGAGACGGTCTCTGCTTGAATGTTATATAATATAGACATGACAAAGTTTCAATTGATTCTGACCGGAGTGTTTGGGGTGTTCATACTTTTAGGAGTGATAGTTTTCTCCGCCTATCGAGGTAGTTCGGGGGATGCTGTTACGGTGGTTGTTTGGGGTACCATGCCTCAAAGCAGTTTTAGTAATGTTATTAAAGAAACTTCTCTATACCAAAACAAGGAATACAATGTCCAGTATGTTGAGAAATCAAGAGCGGAATTTGACGCTGATTTTATAGAAGCTCTGGCTTCCGGTGACGGCCCAGATTTGTTTATGTTGCCGAGCGAAAAGATATTGACTCATCGAAATAAAATCTTTCCTATTCCTTACAACGTCTTTACGGCTCGGCAATTTAAAGATTCTTTCATAGAAGGTTCTGAAATCTATATGGCCCCGGAAGGCACCTTGGCCTTGCCTGTTTCCGTCGACCCCTTGGTGATGTACTGGAACCGGTCTATGTTTACCCAGGTTTTGGAAACCCAACCGCCAAAATATTGGGACGAGTTTTATCGTTTGACTGGTCTGATTTCAATAAAAGACGGAGCTCTAAATATTTTGAGAAGCGCTGTGGCTTTAGGTGAATTTGGGAATATTTCTAATGCCAAAGAAATTATTTTGAACTTAGCTCTTCAAGCGGGGACGCCGGTGACGGTTTGGAGCGGGCAAAGCGCTCAAAGTGTTTTTGCTGATTCTTATGGCAAACCGATTGTGCCGGCGGAAGCGGCTGTTAATTTTTATACCGAATTCAGTAATCCTTCTAAAGCCTCTTATTCTTGGAACCGTTCCTTG
>CAYXQM010000015.1:0-7079 GCA_964467495.1 uncultured Candidatus Saccharibacteria bacterium
GCTAGTGTGCGCTTTGCTTGTATTAGTGGAACGCCAAAAGACGACCGACTGCGAATCACTCTGTCAAACATGCGCGGGTGCCCGCCATCGTCGGTCAGGCCGAAGTGTTCCGAGCTTGCACCCATAAACATCCCCGTCAAAGGGTTGTAGGCGCTGGCTATCACATTGGCCGTGCCGGGTCCGTGGTACTGCCAGAACCTAAGCTGCCCGATTTGCCCTGGTACAAGACGAACCTCGTACGAATCGAAGGGGATTTGGCTAACGTTCAGTACAATTAAAAACTCCGTGCCGTTAACAACCACCGCCATGTTGTTGTGGGCAAAGATCTTGCCCAAGATTCCAGTCCCACCACCAGTTGGAGTCGGCGGGACGTTGATGGTTGGACCACCAGACACAGTGGCCCGGGCGGCGCAGCCGCTCAAAACAGCGAGCAGGAGCACCAAAAACAGAATCAAAAAACAGGATTTCATGGGATCACCCACCTAACCTTTCTACCTTATATTATAGCAAAGTCGGAATAAAAAGTCAAGGAGCAAAATAGCTCTCCCCAACCCCTCTCTTAATTTAAGAGAGGGGCCGAGCGAAGCGAGAGGGGGTGAGTTATTTCTTGTGTGATATAATTATTTTATGGTAATCAAATTCGACGAAGACAAACAGAAACAAAAACTTGAAGAGCTTCGGGAGAGCGAAGAAGAAGGATTGGCTCAAATGTTGTCTAAAAAATACGGGCTATCTTACATTGACCTCGGAGTCACTCCCATCAACATTGACGCTCTGCGGGTCATCAAAGAACCGGAAGCCAGAGAAGCGGAAGTGGCTGCTTTTAATATCGTTAAGAAAAAAGTTTCTTTGGCAGTAAGATCCCCGAACAATAACAAAACCATCGCCGTCATCGAAGAACTAAAAGACAAAGGTTATACTCCTCTTATTTTTATGGTCTCCCGCCAGAGTCTAGAAAAAGTTTGGGGGCGTTACAAAGACCTTTCGTATTCTATGGAAACAAAAGGTGGCAGTTTGGATATTGCCAATGAGGACATTCAGGATTTAGTAAAAAATGTAAAAACGGCCGAGGATATTAAAAAATCCATTGAAGAAGTTTTGAGCCAGAAAAAAAGCTACCGTGTATCGAGAGTGCTGGAAATAATTCTGGCAGGAGCTATTTCCGTAGGAGCTTCGGATATCCATATAGAACCGGAAGAAAAATCGGTCAAGATAAGGTACAGATTAGACGGGGTTTTGAATGATATTTTATGGATTGATTTTAGTATCTATAATCTTTTGCTCTCTCGCATAAAACTTATTTCCAACCTTAAATTAAACATCAAAGACAGCGCTCAAGACGGAAGATTCAGCGTCAAACTTGATGAAATAGAAATTGAAATTAGAACTTCCCTACTTCCTGGTGGTTACGGAGAGTCGGTGGTTTTGAGAGTTTTAAACCCAAATGCCATTTCCGTACCTCTTGAAGAACTAGGTATAAATAAGCCCCTGCTGGATATATTGGCCAGGGAGCTCAAAAAGCCGAACGGCATGATTCTCAACACTGGTCCGACCGGAAGCGGTAAAACGACCACTCTTTACGCTTTTCTTAAAAAAATACACACTCCAGGCATAAAAATAATTACTATTGAAAATCCAATTGAATACCATCTTAAGGGCGTTGTTCAAACCCAAGTGGAAGAAGAGAAAGGTTATACTTTCTTAGAAGGATTGCGTAGTGCTTTGCGACAAGACCCAGATGTTATAATGGTCGGCGAAATCCGAGACAGAGAAACCGCGGAGATTGCCACCAATGCTGCCCTAACTGGTCACTTAGTTTTCTCCACTCTTCACACCAACAACGCCGCTGGTACTTTCCCCCGCCTCATTGACTTAGGGGTCAACCCAAAAGTCATTACTTCAGCCATCAATGTTGCCATGGCTCAAAGGCTAATTAGAAAACTTTGCAATAAATGCAAAAAGATAGCCGTTCTCTCCGAAAAAGAAAAAGATTTGGTTCAAAAAATTCTTGGTAGTATTCCCAATAAAAATTATTTAGAGGGTTTGAGTATTCAAAACATTCACGAAAGTGTTGGTTGCGCTGGATGTAATTTCACCGGATATAAGGGTAGAACGGGCATTTATGAGGCCGTCTTGGCCAACCAAAAAATAGAAGTTATTGTCAACCAAAACCCGAGCGAAAGAGAAATAAACAAAGTGGCTGAAGGCCAGGGTATTTTGAACATGAAGCAGGACGGGATAATCAAGATTCTTCAAGGCATTACTTCTCTCTCCGAACTCAGACGCATCATAGATTTGGGAGAATAGAAATAGTTATACACAAAATAAATTGCTAAGCTAAAAGCTGTGTGGATAATGAAAACTAGTCCCACTTCGCATAAAGCTTCACGGGATAAATTAGAGGCTCAAATCTCTAAGCGGCACTTTTAATGTTTGTATCAAAAGCAAAACATTATTCTGAGGAGAAAGCCAGCTGACCCTCCCGAAAGATGGCACCGGCATTTCCTTGATTTAATGTCTAACCCTACCGCGAGGCGGGACGCCGCTTAGAGATTTGTGTCCCTAAACAATTTTTCAAAATTACTCCGCAAGTATATCATAGACCATAAAATATGTCAATGACATCATAAATCCCCCGCTTGTTATAATTAACGGGGAGATTATAGATTAATACCCAAGAGAATGTCAACGAATTCTAAAAAAACAGCTAAAAATAAGGCCGCCACAGAGGATTTTAATTTTTTAGATCAAACTCTGCGGCCTTCGAAATGGGGAGAATACGTCGGCCAGGAAAATATAAAAAAGAATCTTCAGATTCTTCTCTCAGCCGCCAAAGAACGCAAGCACCCACCGGAACATTTATTGTTTTATGGTCCACCAGGACTTGGTAAAACCACATTGGCTCACCTTATCGCCAAAGAAACTAGCTCTCAGATGCGTTCAACTTCTGGGCCGGCCATAGAAAAGATTGGTGACTTGGCTTCCATTCTGACCAACCTTTCCCATGGAGATATTCTTTTTATTGACGAAATACACCGGTTAAATAAATCCATTGAAGAAGTCCTCTACCCCGCCATGGAGTCTGGGGTCCTCGATATTATAATCGGCAAAGGACCGAGCGCTCGAACTATCCAACTTGAACTGCCCGCTTTTACTTTAATAGGTGCTACCACCCGAGTGGCCATGATTTCTTCCCCTTTGCGTAGTCGGTTTTCCGGTGGAGTCTTCAGATTAGAATTTTACAGCCCAGAAGAAATCAAGACCATAATCAAACGCTCAGCTAATATTTTGGGAGTTAGTTTGGGTAAGGAAGTGGCTAGTTCCATAGCCAAAAGAAGTCGCTTTACTCCCAGAACAGCCAATTATCTCTTAAAAAGAGCAAGAGATTATGCCCAAGTTCATAAAAATAACTTTGACGAAAACGTTGTGAACAAGGCTTTTGAACTTTTAGGGATTGACGAAGCCGGGCTTAATGCCTCCGATAGGGCTCTTCTAAAAACTATCGCTGAGAAATTTGGTGGTGGACCAGTAGGCCTCAATACTTTAGCTGCCTCTTTAGCAGAAGAAGAAGCCACCATAGAAGAGTTTAACGAACCTTATCTTTTGCAAATTGGTTTTCTGGAACGTACTCCTCGCGGTAGAATGTTAACAAAATTAGGTTATGGACATTTGGGTTTAGATTACTCAAAAGATAAACAAGAAAAACTTTTATGAGCGGGCACAATAAATGGTCAAAAATAAAAAATAAGAAAGCTGTTACCGATGCTCAGAAAAGCAAGATTTTTAGTAAATTGGTGCGCTTTATTACCATTGAATCTAAAAAGGCCAAGGGGGGCGTAGATTCTCCAGGACTTAGGGCGGCTATTTTAAAAGCTAAAGCGGAAAATGTGCCTAATGATAATATAGACAGAGCAGTCAAAAAAGGAGCCGGAGGTGAAGGTGGTGATTTAACTTCGGTAACCTACGAATGCTACGGGCCGGGCGGATCCGCCATAATCATTGAAGCCCTAACCGACAACAACAATAGGACTTCGCAAGAAATAAAGCACTTGCTTTCTGAAAACGGATTCGAGCTTGCCGCCCCTGGCTCAGCTATTTGGACCTTCGAAAAACAAGGTAATGATTGGCAAGCCAAAAATATGACCTCAATATCAGAAGAGGATGGACAAAAACTCTCAGACTTAATAGAACAACTAGAAGAACATGATGATGTCCAGGAAGTTTTTACAAACGCCGAATAGCATAATACTTGGGATAGACCCCGGATACGGCAGGATCGGTATTGCTGTGATTGAAAAAGGTGGGGGGGTTCCCACTTCGCCAAAGCTACGCGGGACAAAGGAGAAATTACTTCATTCTGAATGTTTTGAGATAAGCGCAAAAATTTCTCACCCGGAAAGGTTGCTGGCCTTAGGAAATAAAGTGGCTAAAATTATAAAAAAGTACAAACCCGACCATGTAGCCGTAGAAACCCTTCTTTTTAGTAAAAATCAAAAAACTGCCTTGCAAGTGGCCGAAGCCCGAGGGGTAATATTGTTGGAAGCGGCTCGCAAAAATATTCTGGTTAGAGAATTCAACCCTAATCAAATTAAACTGGCCATCACCGGCTATGGTAAAAGTGATAAAAAGCAAGTGACAAGCATGGTGGAAAAGCTTATAAAAATGAGTTCAAAGAAAAGACTTGATGATGAATACGATGCTATCGCTATCGCTCTCACTTGTGCCGCTATTTCATTATCCACAGATAAG
The DNA here is from genome assembly GCA_964467495.1 of uncultured Candidatus Saccharibacteria bacterium. Lineage (GTDB taxonomy): Bacteria > Patescibacteriota > Minisyncoccia > Phycocordibacterales > WO2-35-19 > CAYXQM01. The sequence goes on from CAYXQM010000015.1 coordinate 4,750, forward strand.
CTTCAAAGTTATTGCAAAAACTTTCCAATATGATAAATAATACTCACCGCAATGGGCGGGATTAAAAATAAGTAAAATGTCTATGGACTACGAAGACAAAGAGTTGATGGAGGACGAAGAAGTAGAAGGTGACGATGTTAAACCGGCAGGCGACGACTCTGACGACGAGAACAAGGAAGAGGAAGAAAGTATGTAACTATCTGTAATTCTAAATAAAACCCGCCACTCAATTGGTGGGTTTTGTTTTTGTTTGTTTTTTACTTTTATTTTCCCTTCAAAATCACAAAAGTTTTTTTGCCTATCTTTATTTTTCTCTCCCCCCCCCCAACCAATTCATTAGGGTCGGATATTTTTTTGTCAGGATAATCTGTCACAGCACCGGCTTCAACCAGTCTTCTCCATTCCGCTTTGAAATCAATTATTTTATTTTCAATCAAAACGTCTACCATTTTTTCTTCTTTATTCGCTTCAACAACTTGAGCATCTTTCGGAAATTCTCCTTTGCTAAAAGTCTGCTCAAAATGTTCCGCGGCTTTTTCTGTTGCTTTTTCTCCGTGATACATCTTTACTATTTCTCCGGCTAGTCTTATTTTTATATCTTTAGGATTAGCCTCTGATTTTAATTCGTTCTCAATCTTTGAAATTTCTTCCAGCGATACATCCGTACATAAAGTGAAATAAGGGATGATCAAACCATCTCTAATCGCCATTATTTTCCCAAACATTTCTTCTGCACCGTCCAATAAAGAGATGATATTCCCCCACGAAGAAGACATCTTCCTCCCATCAATACCAAGGAGCATACTTAAGGTCATAATGTCTTGCTCTTTTTGACCATATTTTTTTTGTACCACCCTGCCAGCCTTAAGATTGAAGAGTTGATCAAAACCCCCCACTTCAACATCGACTTTTAATTTAAAACTATCATACCCCTGTAAAGCTGGGTATAAAAGCTCCACTACGAAAATATCTTGGTCTTTTTCTAACCTTTCACGGAAGTTTCTTCTTCTGGACATTTGTTGAACAGTAAAACATTCTAAAAGTTTACCGAGTTCTATGTACCCCATATTTTTAAACCATTCTGAGTTATAACGGATTTCTGTTTTGGATAAATCAATAATCAGCCCGATTTGTTTTAGGTAATCTTTCATGTTCCCCTTAATTTGGGTATCAGTCAGCATTGGTCTTTTTTCCAATTTGTCTGAAGGGTCACCTATTTTCGCAGTAAAGTCACCTATAATTAGAACTATCTTGTGGCCCAAGTCTTGGAAGGCTTTTAGTTTCCGCAAAGGGATAGCTCTACCCAAATGAATAGCCGGTCCGGTAGGGTCAATACCAAACTTAATTCGCAATTGTTTACCACTAAACAGGGCCTCTTTAAGATGATCTTTAACAAAAACATCTTCGGCCCCCCGGTTTAAAAGCTCATTAATCTTATTTTCGTCAGTTATTATTTTTGGTTTAGACCCAAACATATAAAAATGCTACCATAATTTTGATTTTTTGGCATAATAGATGGGTATGGTTAAAACATTCTACCAAAAACATAAAGTGGCCATAAAGGGCCTTATCATGTTAGGGCTTTCAGCCTGTTTTATTTTAGGAGCCTTAGCCCTCTTTTGGATAAGCACTTTCAAAGTACCCACTTCAGAATCCATCAGAGAGAGACGAGTTAATGAATCCACAAAACTCTACGACCGAACAGGAGAGATTCTTTTATACGACACTGGCGGTAATATTAGAAGAAGCATCGTGCCCATAGAAGAAATTTCCAGACATATTAAAAATGCCACTATCGCCATAGAAGACAGAGAATTTTACAGCCACAACGGAGTCAAGCCAACCGCATTTCTTAGAGCCATTTTAGTAAACATCCTAACTTTAGATTTCAGCCAGGGTGGCTCTACTATCACCCAGCAAGTGGTAAAAAACTCAATTCTTACTAATGAAAAACTTATTTCAAGAAAAATAAAAGAGTGGGTTTTGGCCGTCAAACTAGAGCAAGTGGTTTCTAAAGATGAAATCCTCTCAATGTATTTCAACGAGATCCCTTATGGCGGGGTTATTTACGGAGTGGAAGAGGCCAGCGAAGCTTTCTTTGGTAAAAGCGCCTCAGAAGTTACTTTGGCAGAGGCGGCTTATTTGGCAGCTCTGCCAAAGGCCCCGACTTATTATTCCCCTTATGGACAACACCGAGATAAATTAGAGGAAAGAAAAAATTTGGTCTTGAGGGAAATGCTGGCCAATAATTTTATAAACCAAGAAGAGTATGATTCGGCCATCAAGGAAGAAGTTTCTTTTATTGAAAAGGGTGATTCCAGTATAAAAGC
>CAYXQM010000016.1:0-3064 GCA_964467495.1 uncultured Candidatus Saccharibacteria bacterium
ATGATTAGTATTCTGGAAGAGGCTGCTCACACCAGGTGAGCAGCCGCTTTTTTAGTTTTTATTTAGGTTCTAACATAGTCTACTAACCCGCACCGGATTAAATTAAGGAAGCAAGAGTTTTTCGGATTGTGCTTTGATTATCTTTGTCTTCCAAGATGTAGCCATCTTTTTCAATTTCTTTTCTTAGGTCGTCACTTTTTTGCCAATCTTTTTTATTACGAGCGGCGTCTCTTTCTTCTTTCATTTCCAAAATTTCATCCGGAATATTTGAGACCATTTCTTCGGAAAGATTTTTTATGTTGAGACCTAAAACTTTATCCATTATATCGATGATATTTTTTGATTTGGCCCCTTGGAGCAGAGCTACAACTTGGGGGGTATTCAGGTCATCTGAAATGGCTTTCTCAAACTTCACGGCAATTTCTTCATCAAAAGGGTCTATTTCTGGCATTTCAGCATAACCGCTCAATATTTTCTCAAAAGCACTTTGAGCTCCCAAGACCGCTTCCCAAGTGAAATTTGCCGGCGTCCTATAGTGAGAAGTCAAAAGCCAATAACGGAAAGAAAGAGGATGAATTTTACGTTTTTGGAGATCTTCCAGATATACAACCGTTCCTTCAGATTTTGAAATTTTGGAATCATCGATTTTTAGGTGAGAACGATGCAACCAAAAGCGGGAGAAAGGCGACTTGCCGGTGGCTGCTTCCGATTGAGCAATTTCGTTATTGTGGTGAACTGGTATGTGCTCAATGCCTCCAGTATGGACATCAATCTGTTCCCCTAGAAGTTTTATAATCATAGCTGAACACTCAATGTGCCAACCTGGGAATCCTAACCCCCATGGGGATTGCCAGCCGATATTTTTGTCTGATTTCCAGAGTATAAAATCGGTGGGATTCTTCTTTTCGTTTTTCTCTACTCGCACTCCTTCTCGAAGCCCAGCCAAATTTATGTTACCAAGTTTGCCATAATCGGGGAATTTATCGGTATCAAAATACACTCCCTCTTTGCCGACATAAGCAAAACCTTTTTCTTCAAGTTTTTTTATTAACTCTATCTGATCTTTTATATAATCTGAGGCGTAGGGAAATTTGATACCCTTCTTTTCTATATTTAAAAGAGAAAGGTGCTCAAAAAATAAATTAGCGTATTTCTCCGCCAGTTTACGCATATTTTCCAGAGTCAAAGCCATACCTTCGCGCTTTAATCCCTTACTCATCCTGTCTTCTCCTTCGTCTGGTGTTCCTTCGTTGTCTCCGGAAAGATGTCCGAAATCAGTAATATTTATAACTTGATTTACTTTATAGTTGTCATATTCAAAGGTTCTCCTTAGAACATCAGTAAAGACAAACATTGAAAAATTGCCAATATGCTGGGGGCCATAAACTGTCGGGCCACAGTTGTACATCCTTACCTTGCCAGATTCAATTGGTGGCTCAAATTTTTCTTTTTTTCCGGTCAGGGTATTATGAAAATAAATGTCTATCATATCCACTTCTTATACTTGAAAAAGGTAAACATGGCAAGACTTATAACAAACATAATAGCTATAATTATCCAGAAGTCATTATGTAATCCAACTATTGGTATAAAAGAAGTGTTCATCCCAAAGATAGAAGCTATTAAAGAAAGAGGAAAAGTAACAAATGCCATAATGGTAAAAATTTTCATTATTTCGTTTTGTTTGGTGGAAAGCAGGGAATTATTGGTTTCTCTAAGCTCATCTAAAATATCGGAAATATCCTCAATTAAGGCGGAGAGTCGAGCCCATTCTTCTAACAAAAGTCTCGCATCTCTTTCAAATTTATCACTGAAATTATTTTTCCCCAAACTAATTAAATTTTCTAAAACTGTTTGATGCGGGTTAATGATTCTTTTGAATGTTAAAATATTTTTGCCTGCCGTTGATATCCCCAAAACCATTTCTTTTTCATGCCCTTCAAATATTTTTTTTTCGATTTCTTTAATCCAGTCTTGCATATATTCCACCTCATCAAAAAGAAATTTATAGACTTCTTTCATTAGTCCAAAAAAAAGATGGGAGTGATTTTCTTTATTTAGAACTTCAGCCACTTCAACCTGTTTAGCGAAATGATGCAGAGCGTCTATGCTGTCGTAACGGGTAGTTACCAGGGATTTTTCGGTGATGACAAAGTCTATTTCGTGTTCCGAACTTTCAGGTTTGGCATGCTTAAAAGAAGGAATATGCATAACCATATAAAGAACATTATCGAATTCTTTAACATACTGTTTTGGGGTTGGGGCTAGCAAATCTTTAGCAATCAAAGGGTCAATGTTTTGGGAAAACATCAAAGAATCCAACTCCTCCTTAGTGGGGGAGCTGAGATCGGTCCAAGTTTGGTCCATAAAGGAGCGAGTAACAATCATTGTTTCAACTTTTTTTGATAAGCATCTAGGATATGATATATTATATCAGAGAATCAACATGAACAACCAAAGATATACACAGATTTTTGTTTCAATATTGCTAGCAGCCGCTTTATTTGCGACTGGTCTTTATCTTGGTAAAAAAGGTTCTTGGCAAAACGGACCGGTCCAATTTTTAAATGCTACCAGTACCGAGAGCGTGGATATGGCCGCCTTTTGGAAAGCCTGGAAAATTCTTGATGAAAAATATGCTCCACCATCTTCTACTACCCCTCAAGTAAAAAATGAAGATAAATTGTGGGGGGCTATAGAAGGTTTGGCGGCATCTTATGGAGATCCTTACACTGTATTTTTCCCACCAGTTGAATCTAAGGTTTTTGAGGAAGAAATTAGCGGTAGTTTCGGTGGAGTAGGAATGGAAATAGGTATTGCTAATGGGGTATTGACCGTCGTAGCTCCTCTTAAGGGAACTCCTGCTGATAACGCTGGAGTTAAAGCTGGAGACAAAATTGTAGCCATTGAAGACGAATCAGCTATAAAGATGAGTACTGAAGAAGCGGTACAAAAAATAAGGGGTAAAGAGGGTACGGGGGTAACCATTACTTTTTCTAGGGAAGGAGTTAAAGAACCTTTAGTGAAAACTATAATTCGAGCAGCTATAGAAATACCAACCGTT
>CAYXQM010000016.1:3164-4880 GCA_964467495.1 uncultured Candidatus Saccharibacteria bacterium
GACCAACTAAAAATGGTTATTTTAGTAAATAAAGGCTCGGCCTCAGCCTCAGAAATTTTAGCCGGAGCTTTAAGTGAATATGGCAAAGCCGCTTTGGTAGGAGGAAAGACATTTGGTAAAGGTTCAGTTCAAGAACTCGTCTCTGTTACGGGGGATACTTCACTTAAAATTACGGTGGCTCATTGGTTGACCCCTAACGGCAACAACATTTCTTCTGGTGGTCTTACTCCGGATATTGAAGTAGAACTGACACCAGAAAATACCAAAGATGGTAATGACCCTCAACTTAATGCAGCAGTTAAATATTTACTAAACAAATAAAATATGCGAATTATATTAAAACAAAATATAAAAGGAGTAGGGAAAAAACACGAAGTTAAAAATGTGGCAGATGGTTATGCTACAAATTTTCTTTTTCCTCGCGGTCTCGCTGAAGTGGCCACTGATGCAAAAATTAAAAATGCAGAAACTGCTCGCTTACAAGAAGAAAGGGAGAGAAAAATTAAAGAAGATTTACTTGCTAAAAGCCTAGATTCTTTGGAAGGTAAAATTGTAGAAATTGAAGGAAAAGCAAATGATAAAGGGCATCTTTTTGCCGGGATTCATAAGGAAGAATTGACGCAACAAATTAAAGAAAAAACTGGTTTAGAAATTGATGAAGAATTTATTGAATTGGGTCAGCCCATAAAAGAAGTGGGTGAACATTTGGTTAAAATTAAAGCCGGAAAGAAAGAAGTTGGAATTAAAGTAAATATAATAAAAATAGATAAATAAAAATTCCTCCTGCGCTAAGCGTCAGGAGGAGGGAGAGAGCGGGGTGGCCTATTGATTGATGTTAGGTGGCCATCATCGGTGGAGCGCCACGCAACCCTCTCCCTAGGAGGGCCAAATAAATGTTTGTTACTATTTCCGCTCTTAATAATAAGTGGATATGTTTTTATGTCAAGAGGGGGCAGGGGATTAGGTAACTACATGAAAGACTTTCTTGACAATGGTCTTACCGTCGTAACGAGCATGCCTTTTGGAATCCGCTTTGACTTTGCCATTTTTGAGTGCGAAGAGGGTGTAATCTTTGCCCATACCAACGTTCGTGCCGGGCAGTATATTGGAACCTCTCTGGCGTACTAAAATAGAGCCTACCGAACAAGTGCTTCCATCAGAAAGCTTGACCCCAAGATATTGTGGGCCTGAATCCCTACCGTTTTTAGTTGTTCCAGCTGCTTTTTTGTGTGCCATATTATTAAATTAAAAATATAAGTTTAAAGGTGTAAAGTAAAAACTGCTATAATGCAGATGATGAAAGTATAATAAATAATAACCAAAAATGCAAGAAGATGAAAAGATAGAAGAATATATCATCCCAGAAGATCCTCAAAATGCCGAAAAAACAGGGTGGAAAGGGAAGTTATACGATTTTTTGAATAGTAAGTATTTCGTTCCTATTACTATTGTTTTAATAGCAATAATAGCTTTTTGTTTGGGCAGGATTTCGGGGTTGCAAGAAAAGAGGGAACCAGTGAGAGTTTTAAATAACTCATCCCCCAACCCCCTTCTCTTACAACAAGAGAAGGGGGCTAGCGAGCAAACACCCTCTTCGGTTTCTCTAGAACAAAACGCTGCAGTCGGGGCCAGTGATATAACGAGTGGGGAAGTTGTGGTAGCGTCAAAAAATGGCACCAAGTATCATTATCCTTGGTGCGCCGGCGCCAAACAAAT
>CAYXQM010000016.1:4980-7034 GCA_964467495.1 uncultured Candidatus Saccharibacteria bacterium
CGTCAAAAAATGGCACCAAGTATCATTATCCTTGGTGCGCCGGCGCCAAACAAATCGCCGAAAAAAATCTGGTTACTTTTAATTCCATTGAAGAAGCTCGCGCCTCCGGCTACACTCCTGCCGCTAACTGCAAGGGGCTTAAATAAAAAATACACAAAAACCCCAGCACGATGTCGGGGTTTACATTTTCTTCGGGGAGTCCGCTTGCCTGCTTTATTTTTTTTACCTTCTTCGTCTTCGCGACGCCGCTTACAGGCGGACTCCCCTAACGATCGTCTAACATAAATGATATCAAATCTACAGAATTTGTCAAGTGAAATTACGTTTTGTAAAGTAAAATTCTAAAATAAAGCTAAAAATAAGGGAATTTTGGAATATAGAATTTATTTTCTTTTCTATGCTATAATGGACAGCATTATGCCAGCATTTTTAAAATCTAAATGGGTGATTGGAATAGTAGTCTTAGTTATCGTTGGCGTGGGCGGATACTTTCTGTTTTTTCATAAAAACTCGACTTATCAGTTTATAACCGTAGAGCGCGGGTCTATCTATGAATCGGTTTCTATTACAGGTAATACTATGTCGACGCAAAGCGTTTCCTTGACACTCGGTAGCAGCGGTATAATTTCTCGTACTTATTCTGGTCTTGGTAAATCGGTGATGGCGGGGCAGATTCTGGTAGAACTCAATATGAATGATCTTATAGCCGGTCTCCACCAGGCGCAAGCCGGTGTTGATCAACAGAAGGCCAAACTCAGAGCACTGGAGAGTAGCTCGCAACCTGCCGACGCTTCTTATACTTTTATCATTGCCATGCGCGATGCATATCTAGAAACGGAGACCGCTGTGCTCAGATATGCCGATACTTTGTTCAACAACGGCGTCTCGGCCAATCCCGTTATCGCAATCAGAACCAGAGACCAAAATGAAAAGAGTTCCATAGAGACAGAGCGCCTCATTGTTGGTGAAAAACTAAAAAAATGGAAAGATACTTTGGCGAATCTTAATACCTCATCTGATAGCAAAACAATAAATAATACAGCTCGAATTGGAGACGATGTCACTGTTTCCGTAGCCGTTTTTCTTGATCATTTGGGTACAATAACTGCAGACTTGAATCCTGAGAATTCTGGTCTGTCGCAGAGTGATATAGATACTGACAGGACGACCATAAACACCGCTGCGCAGGCAGTAAGTTCAGCAGAGGCTGCCAAACAAAGCGCTTATGATGCATGGACTTCAGCGCCCCAGGACATTGATGCGCAGATTGCTGCTGTCAGGGCGGCGGAGGCTAGCGTTGAAAGTGCACAGGCTAAGATCCAAAACGCACAAATCGTAGCGCCAATTAGCGGAATAATCACCCAATTTGACGCCAAAGTGGGCCAGCTTGCCTCTCCGAGCGTACCCCTCAATCTATAATATCCGATAGCGGTTATGAAGTGAATGCTGGTGTTTCCGAAACGGATGTAGGCAAGATTATAGTTGGCAATGAAGTCATCATGACGCTTGACGCTTTCCCCAATGAGACGTTTGGAGGGAAGGTGTTTTATGTTGCGCCGGCAGAAACAAATGTTCAAGGGGTCATAAGTTATCAAGTCAAAATTTCATTCAGTGGACCCGATTCTCGCCTCAAGAGCGGTTTGACGGCAAATATAGATATAAAGACGAGGAGCAAAGATAATATACTCATTCTCCCACAGTATGCCATTTTACAAAACGACTCTGGGACTTTCGTGGAAACTCTGGTGGACAATGCTATTGTGCAAAATCCGGTGACACTTGGCATTTCCGACCAAAAGAGTAATGTCGAAATAATCTCAGGAGTCACGGAAGGCGAACAAGTTCTCAATGTAGGGCTAAAAGTCCAATGATGATTGATATACACGAATTAGAAAAAGAGTATATAGAAGAAGAAACATCAACCCGAGCTCTACGCGGAGTAACTTTTTCGATTGACAGAGGCGAATTCGTTTCTGTTATGGGACCGTCAGGTTCGGGTAAATCCACTCTGCTTCATATAATGAGCTTCCTTGACCGGCCGACCGGGGGATCGT
>CAYXQM010000017.1:0-6835 GCA_964467495.1 uncultured Candidatus Saccharibacteria bacterium
TCTTGTTCACATATTTTCCCTTGTTTTAAATTAAGATAGGGGTACAATTTAATTAGATTTTAGAAATGTTATCCCGATAAATAATAACTTTATTAATATATTTATCGAGGGTCCTCGATTTCCTAAAAGGAAATCGGGATTAATTTAATGGCTTTTTGGCTTTCCTTATTTTGAGAAGAAAAGGGGCTTCTTTATTTCGTAAATCTGTCGACTCCGCTCAGCGGTGGGTTGGACAGATGAAGAAAAAGGAGTATGCGCTTAACTTCTTTTAAAGTAAGAGACGGTGAAGAGGTCGCAAAAAGTATGGAACAACAAAATGTTGAAATTAATTCCCAAACCACTCCTCATAGCGGTGCGGGGAATGTGTTGGTTAAAAAGTTGGGTTTGATTCTATCGGTATTTGTTTTCCTCTTACCGGTATTTTTTGTGCCAGTAGATGGAATAAGTTTATACGTAGCTAAAATAATACTTTTGGCTACTGGTTTGGTGGCGATATTCGCCATCTTTTTGTCGTCAGTTCTTTCAGTTGGGATTATCGAAATACCTAAAGTTAAGTATCTAATACCAATAGGAGCTTTTGCTTTAGTGACCATATTGTCCTCGGTTTTTTCTGGAGCAATCAAGACTTCTATCGTGGGGTCAATATTTGATCTCGGAACTTCTGGTTCTATCTTGATGCTTATTTTTGCAATGTTTATGGTGATATTGGCAGTGAAGAGTGTTGGCGTGGTTGGTAAAGTTATTTTAGCCTTTATTTATTCAGCCACAGCTTTGGCAGTTTATACTATTCTTGGTACTTTCGCTTCCTCTTTATTGCCTGTTTCGGTTGCTTCCAAAATGCCCCTCTTCCTTTCCGGCGGAGCAATTGACACAGCCATAATATTTGGTGTTGCTACCATCCTGGCTCTCTGTGCTCTTAATATGTCCGAAGTTTCTAAAAGGATGAAAATTATTTTGTATGTTTTAATGGCATACTCAATAATATTTATTGGAGCAACGAGTTTTATGCCGGTGATAATTACTCTTGGGATTAGTGCTCTTGTTTTGTTTGTCTATCTTTTATCTTGGTCAGTTGGAAAAAATTCTGGAGAGGGAAATTCTGAAAATAACCGCAAAATTTCTCTCTCATCACTTATTGTCTTAATAGCCTCTGTTGTTCTTCTGCTTGGCGGTGCTGGTATTGGAGGCTATCTTTCAAAAGCAATGAAAGTACAAACAATTGAAATACGGCCCAATTTTGAAACCACTATGAATTTAACAGTAAGTTCTTGGAAACAAAATTTTGCGCTTGGTGTTGGCCCAAATCGTTTTGCTCAGTTTTGGTCAGTCAATAAACCGATAGAAATAAACCAAACTCAGTTTTGGAATTCTAATTTTTATTCCGGATCAGGCTTCATACCAACGATTGCTATAACTACTGGACTTCTTGGGCTATTAACTTTGCTAGCTTTTATTGGTATGTATGTTCTTAGTGGAGTAAAAGCCATATTCGCTCAAGCAAATGCTGGTCGTTCTAGATATTTATCAACCTCTTCTTTTTTGGTTTCCCTTTACTTGTGGGTTATGCTTTTCCTTTATGCTCCAAGTATTACGATTTTGGCTTTAGCTTTTATCTTCACCGGATTATTTACAGCAACGCTGGTCCCTCAAGGTATAATTGGTCTTTGGCGAACAAATATATTTTCCAATCCAAAAACCAATTTCCTTTCAGTTCTCTGTATTGTTATTTTGCTGATTATGTCTGTGGCTGGAGGATATTTTGTTTGGGAAAGGGCAGTAGCAACTGTTATTTTTGAAAAAGGAGTATCAGATTACCAAAAAACTGGAGATATTCAATCAGTGATAAAATCAACAGCAACATCTATCAACATTGCTCCAAGTGATGTGTATTGGCGAGGTCTGACCGAAGTTTCGTTGCTTGATTTGAACAGAGTTTTGGGAGGTATTACCGATCAAAACCAAATTACTGATGCCATTAGAACTGAAGCCCAAACCATCATTACCAACTCAGTTGAATCGGCCAAAAAAGCCGTGGAAAGTGATAACAGTAGTTTCCAGAACTGGTTTGCTTTAGGTCGGGTTTATGAAATTTTAGCTTCAAACGGTATAGAAGGTTCTTTGGAAAATGCTCGCAGTACTTATGCTGAAGCAACTCTTCGCTCCCCTAATAATCCTTCGGTACCGTTGGCGCTTGCCAGATTAGATGCTTTGGCGGGAGATGTTAATGGAGCTAGAGCAAACATAACGAGAGCTTTGGAACTAAAAAGTAATTACACCGACGCCTACTTTACCTTGGCCCAATTAGAAGCGGCCGCAAACAATATCCCGGCGGCTATAAAATCTGTCGAAGCCGCAACTTTCATAGAACCTCAAAACGCAAATCTGTATTTTCAGCTTGGTCTTTTGAAATATAATTATCGAGATTATAAAGGTGCGGTGAGTGCTTTTGAAAATGCAGTTACTGTTGCTCCTGATTACGCAAATGCCAGGTACTTCTTAGGACTTTCTTACGAAAGATTAGGGAAAAGACCAGAGGCTATTGCCCAGTTTGAAAATTTATCAGTGACCAATCCAGATAACGCAGAAGTTTCTTTCATCCTGACAAACTTAAAAGCTGGTAAATCACCATTCACAGATGCTCAACCGCCAGTTACTAGTACTCCAGAAAAGAGGGCAGAATTGCCAATAGAAGAGAATTAAAAATTTGTGGTATTCTAATAAGTAATGGTCAGAAGAACCTTAAAAGCCATTACTTCCAAAATCAACGGCTTACATGAAGCTGCTTTTTGGCTTTCTCTTTTCGCTTTATTCTCCCAGATTTTAGCTCTTTTACGAGACCGTCTCTTAGCTCACCATTTTGGCGCTGGGGTTGAATTGGATATTTACTATGCTGCTTTTAAAATACCTGATTTAATATTCGTGACCGTAGCTTCACTTGTCTCTATTTCGGCTCTAGTGCCTTTATTTGCCAGAAAAGAGACCGAAGGAGAAAAACACTTAAGAGAAGCTACAGATTCAATATTTACCACCTTTGCTGTTTTAATTGTAATTTTTTGTGGTCTAGCTTTCTTTTTGATGCCTTGGATTGTTAATTTTTCTTTTTCCGGTCTATCCGTATTTGCCCAGAAAGAAACCATATTTTTATCGAGAATTTTATTAATTTCCCCTCTGCTCCTGGGTTTTTCGAATTTCTTCGGTAGTATTGTTCAGCACCAGAGGCGATTTATTCTTTATTCCATAAGCCCTCTTCTGTATAACATTGGTATCATTTCCGGTTTGGTATTTTTAGTGCATTCTTTTGGCGTCGCTGCTGCTGTTATTGGCGTGGTTATCGGCGCTATTTTGCACTTGTCCTTGCAAGCCGCTTTTGTTGGCACTTCTCCTCTAAGGCCTCGCTTCACTTTCAAAATAAAATGGAGCGATGTCTGGGAAACCGCCCATCTTTCCGTGCCCAGGACTTTGGCTCTATCAATTACTAGTTTTGTTGGTTTTTTCTTTATAGCTTTGGCTTCTAAATTAGCCACCGGATCTATTGCCATTTTTAATTTATCTTGGAACTTGCAGTCGGCGCCGGTATCTTTGATAGGAGTCAGTTTTAGTTTGGCAGCTTTTCCGGCTTTGGCCGTATCTGTCGCCAAGAACCATATGGAAGAAGTGATCGAGAAAATGAGTGACGGCCTAAAACAAATTATTTTTTGGTCATTACCTTTTATGGCTCTTTTGATTGTCCTCCGAGCGCATATCGTTAGAGTCATTCTCGGTTCCGGCGGATTTGATTGGTCTGATACTAGGTTGGTGGCCGCTTCTCTAGCCCTCTTTGCTTTATCCGCGGTCTTCCAGAGCATCACTCTTTTTCTATCACGTTCTCATTATGCCTTAGGTAAAACCAAATGGCCCCTGATTGGGAATCTTTTAGGTGGTATTGTTTCTGTTTTGGCCGCCTTGAGTTTTATAAAGTATTTTAGTGGCTCTGGGGATTTACTCCAATTTCTGGCCCAAATTCTGAAAGTGGATGATTTATCGTCTCAGATCCTCTTTTTGCCGTTGGCTTATTCGATGGGCAGTGTTATAAGCGCGCTAACCTTGTTTTTCTCTCTAGGCCGTAATTTTTGGGTTGAAATATGGAGACGTCTTCGGGCTTCTGTCTTCTATCATTTGACAGCTGCTCTTGCCTGTGGGGTAGGAGCTTATGCTACTCTTTGGATCTTTGATGGGGTGTTCAATCTGGATACTTTTCTGGGGGTTTTGGGGCATGGTTTTATAGCTGGTGCTGTAGGTATTGCTTGTGGAGCCACTTTTCTTATAATGTCTGGAAATGCAGAGATGAAAGAAATTACGGCAAAGTTTAAATAACCTTTTATTATGAGTAATATTCGAAACTTCAGCATCATAGCTCATATAGACCACGGCAAAAGCACCTTGGCAGATAGGATGCTTGAATTGACTAATACTATAGAGAAAAGAAAAATGCACGACCAGGTACTTGATTCTATGGAACTAGAACAAGAACGCGGTATTACCATAAAGATGCAACCGGTAAGAATGAAATGGAAAGATTACATTTTGAATTTAATAGATACTCCTGGACATATAGATTTTTCCTACGAAGTTTCTCGAGCTTTGAAGGCGGTGGAGGGCTCTGTACTCTTGGTGGACGCTACTCAAGGTGTTCAAGCCCAAACTCTGACTACCTTAAATATGGCTAAAGAATTAGGTTTGGTCATTATTCCTGTCTTAAGTAAAATAGATTCACCTCTTGCTAGAATAGAAGAAGTTAAGGGTGAGATGGCGGCTCTGTTAAATTGTAATTATGATGAAATACTGGAAGTTTCCGGCAAAACAGGTCAGGGGGTTGAGGAACTGCTTAATCTTGTTATCCAAAAAATTCCTGCCCCAAATAATATTCTTGATGAAGCAATCTCTTCTTTTCGGGCTCTTATCTTTGATTTTAAATATTCTACTCATCGTGGGGTTATCGTCTTTGTGAGAGTAATGGAAGGTAAAATTTCTGCTAACACTCCACTCGTTTTTAAAATTGCCGGAGAGAAATTTACCGCTTTGGAGGTGGGCATTTTTTCGCCGACTGAAAAACCTACTCAAACTTTAAGTGCTGGTGAAATCGGTTATATTGTTACCGGTATTAAAAGATCTGGCATTGCTTCGGTTGGGGACACTGTGGCCCATATGAATGATACCAAAGCACCACTCTCGGGATATATGTCTCCTCCGCCCGTGGTCTGGGCTTCTATCTATCCGGAAAACCAAAACGATTTTTTAACTCTTAAACAATCTTTAGGAAAATTAAAATTATCCGATTCCTCTTTCACTTTTGAAGAGGAATCCTCGGGCGCTTTGGGTAGGGGATTCAGGTGTGGTTTTCTAGGGATGCTCCATCTAGAAATCATCATAGAACGACTAAAAAGAGAATTTGATTTAGCCTTAATTGTAGCTACTCCCTCAATTACTTACGAACTAGTCTACAAAAACAACAAAAGAGAGTTCATATATTCTCCATCGCGCTTTCCGGATGACGGACTAATCAAGGAGATTTATGAGCCCTGGGTTTCGGCAGTTATCATTACTCCCATTTCTTTTATGGGCCCACTGATGCAGCTTTTGTATGAATATGAAGCGGAGATTGGAGAATCAGAGAATTTTAGTGAAGACAAAGCTGAATTAAAAGTAGAAATGCCTTTGCGCGAGCTGATGCGCAACTTTTTTGATAGATTAAAAAGCTTGAGCTCGGGTTTTGCTTCTATTTCTTATGAAATAAAAAATATGCGCCCGGCTAACGTGATTCGGATGGATATTTTGGTGGCTGATGAAGTTTTACCAGCTTTTTCAAGAGTGGTTTCTCGACGAGTTGTAGAAGAGGAGGCAGAAAACGCTGTAAAAAAATTATCCAAACTGATACCGCGCCAAATGTTTGCCATGAAGGTCCAGGCCAAAGCCTTGGGTAGGATAATTTCTTCCCACTCCATCTCTGCTTTTAGAAAAGATGTTACTCAGCATATGTATGGTGGAGATATTACCCGTAAAATGAAATTAAGGGAGAAACAAAAAAAAGGCAAGAAAAAGATGAAAAATATAGGTAAAGTCAACATCCCTCACGATGTCTTTATTGAAATGATGAAGCAATAAGGGTGAATTATAGTGGTATGTAAATTAGTACCATTCCAATGACCAAAATGATGGCTACAACAAACCATATTGCCTTTAACACTTTTTGAGCTTTTGGGTCCCAGAGCATGGTAGTATGATAACATAAACAAAATGCGTGGGGTAAAAACAAAAGCAGGAAATAGATGGAAAAGGCCAATGATTTTTTTCGCCCTTCTTATTATTATAGTAGTGCTTTTAAATTCTATTACTAAGGTTTATCAGAAAAAGAAGGAAGCCGGAGAGGTCTTGGCTCGTATGCAACAAGAACAAGAAACTTTAATAGACCGAGAACAATTTTTGTCAGAATCTTTAAAGCGCTTAAGTACCGAAGAAGGTCTTGAATTTGAAATCCGTAAAAAATTAAATGTGGCCAAGGTGGGGGAGAGTGTAGCTATTATCGTAGACGAAACCGAATCCTCTCCGGATAGTTCTCCCAACCCCTCCCTCTGGCAAAAAATAAAAAATTTCTTCAGTGGGTTGTTTGAATAAAAAGAGTAATTTGCTAGAGTTCTTAACAAGAAAGCGGGTATAGTTTAGTGGTATGATGCGACCTTCCCAAGGTTGAGACGGGAGTTCGATTCTCCCTACCCGCACATAAGTATATATAATGCATGTTGTTCCATGTTCCGTTTGGCGCGATATACAACGAAGAAGGTTCTAACACCCTTCGATT
>CAYXQM010000018.1:0-6832 GCA_964467495.1 uncultured Candidatus Saccharibacteria bacterium
ATTGATGAGAATCTAAAAAGTCAGAAGCAGTATCAGCATTTATATCTGGACCGCCAACTCCCCAGTTAGGCAAATCTGATTCATCATTACAAGTTATTTTGGTGGCAATTATGGTTGCCGGATCATTTTCTGGTTCATCGGGGCCTTGCGCACATTTAACACTTACGTTATCTAAAAACCCTCCAAGAGCATTCGGAGTGTCTATGTATTGGAAAGAGAGATTAGTTGAATCCCCGGTGGTAATTAAAGTGTAAGAATAATTAGTCCAACTATTTGAAGAAGATGGTTCGGCATCAACCTCATTATTTAAACTTCCAAAATTTATTTCAATCTTGTTATCTTCAGAGTGAGAATCTGGTCTAGCTGAAAAATCAAAAGAGAGTTCGTAAGTAGCCCCAGGAATAGTTTCAATATTTTGTGAAATTTTTACAGCAGCGGGTTCACCAACAATTTCCAAGCCTGACGGGCCATCCCAGTCAGTATCAAGCTCAGCATATTGCTGACCCGAAGAAGCACCCCATCCGTCGGCCAAATTTCTTTGATATTCAAGATATACTTCTGTTGGTCTGTCATATCCGTCAAAAGAGGTTTCGGTTGAATACCATTCAATTTTCCAAGAATTATTTAATTGACTTTCATTAAAAATATTCCAACTTTGGTCAGAAATTTCTGGATATTCGAAATCACCATTTGCAACTAAGTTAATATTCGGGTCGCAAACTGGTGTTTGCGTAGGACTTGGATCTCCGTTTGCTGAAACGTTAATCGGAGCGATAGAAAAAAGTTGAACGGTTAAAAACGAAAAGGTTAAAAAGGCAGCGGTTACTTTGTTTGTTTTGTTTATCATGATTTATTAAATTATATGTTATCCCCAACATCTTTCCATAATTGACAAAAAAAGTCAATAGTGTTCATTTTTGCTTTTTCTTGTTATCTCTATATTTTAAGCCATTTTTTGAAATAGTGTCTTTTATACTCTTGAAATGTCTTTTATAATGTTGTTTTTTGCTTATAAAAGGACTTTAATTAATAAAGGACAAAATATTTATCACACATTGTCCTTTATTAATTAACCTGATTAACGTCTTTGGGGAAATGCTCATTTTAATGTATTATTAGTAAATCAATAATATGAATCCCGAATTAAACAAACCTTACAATCCAAAAGAAACCGAAGAAAAGATTTATAAGAAATGGGTAGATAGTGGATTTTTTAATCCTGACAACTTAAAAAATACCGAGGATACTTTTACTATCATAATGCCCCCAACTAACGCCAACGGGAATTTACACGCCGGACATGGTTTAGTTATGACCATTGAAGATATCATGGTTCGGTTTAACAGAATGCTCGGTAAAAAAACTTTATGGCTTCCAGGGAATGATCACGCTGGTTTTGAAACTCAAGTGGTTTATGAAAAGAAATTAGAAAAAGAAGGCAAATCTCGTTTTGAAATAGACCCCAAAGATTTATATAAAGAGATATGGGACTTCACTCAAAATAATCGTTCCAATATAAATTCCCAAGTAAAAGAAATGGGCGCTTCTTGTGATTGGGGCCGAGAAAAATTTACTCTTGATGACAGCATAGTAAAAACCGTTTATGGAACGTTTGAAAAACTTTATAAAGATAAATTACTTTATCGCGGCAAAAGAATTGTCAGCTGGTGTCCTAAACATCAAACTTCTTTTTCTGATTTAGAAATTGTCGACGAAGAAAGGGTTGAGCCTTATTATTATTTGCAATACGGACCATTTGTAATATCTACTTCCCGCCCGGAAACAAAGTTTGGTGACAAATATATAACAATGCACCCCGACGATAAACGTTATAGCGAATATAAAGATGGACAAAAAATCAAACTCGAATGGATCAATGGACCAATCACCGCTACGGTAATAAAAGATCCGGTAGTAGATATGGAATTCGGAACCGGAGTGATGACCATTACCCCCTGGCATGACCCTGTCGACTTTGGTATAGCCGAGAGACACAATTTGGATAAAGAGCAAGTCATTGATGAAAGGGGTAAGTTACTTCCAATCGCTGGGGAATTCGCCAGTATGCATATAACCAAAGCCAGACCGTTAGTGATTGAAAAACTTAAGGATAAGGGATTAGTTATCAAAGTTGACGAGAAATACAAACATGTCGTGCACATTTGTTATAAATGCGGAACGCTTATTGAGCCCCAGATAAAGTCGCAATGGTTTGTAAAAATGGAACCCCTGGCAAAAAAAGCTGTAGAGTCTATCGAGAAAGAAGAGATAAAATACATTCCTGAGCACTACAAAAAAATCACATTGCACTGGCTAAACAATATTATTGATTGGAATATCTCCCGCCAAATTGTCTGGGGCATTCCTATACCGGCAAAAATCTGCGATAAATGCGAGGAGGGTTTTGTTGATTTGGAAGACAAAATCAAATCTTGTCCAAAATGCAATGAACCAGTCAGGAAAGATTCCGATACTTTTGATACTTGGTTTTCTTCAGGGCAGTGGCCTTTTGCTTCTTTGAATTATCCCGACAGCCAAGATTTCAAAAATTTTTATCCGACAGATGTAATGGAAACTGCCGGAGAAATAATTTTCTTTTGGGTAGCTCGAATGATAATGCTCGGACTTTATGTGACCGGAAAAGTTCCTTTCAAGACGGTTTACTTGCATGGATTGGTTCTCGACGCCAAGGGTCGCAAAATGAGCAAGAGCAAAGGTAATGTTATTAATCCTCTAGATATCACTGGGAAATTCGGCACCGATGCTTTCCGAATGGGATTGGTAGTCGGCAACACTCCGGGCACTTCTCTGACCTTATCGGAAGACAAAATAAAAGCTTATAAACATTTTGCTAATAAAATTTGGAACATTGCTCGTTTTGTATTAGAACACACTTCTGATATATCAAAGGGCACCTTTGACACTTTTAATGAAGGGGATAAAAAAATAATAAAAGAATTTGAGGATTTTGCGACCGACCTCACTACTGATATGAATAATTTTAGGTTTTATATCGCTGCAGAAAAAATTTACCATTACACTTGGCACACTTTTGCTGATAAAATAATTGAGGATGTAAAAAAGAAAGTAAAAGAAGATAACGATAAGAGCGCCAGATTTTTAATACGCCACCTATTTAAAGAGCAGCTCAAAATCTTACATCCTTTTATGCCTTTTATAACCGAAAAAATCTGGGGGATGTTCCCTGAAAACAAATATCTTTTAATTGTTGAGCGCTGGCCATCATTGAAAATTAGAAATTGAAAATTTTAGATATGTCTTCTTACGTAACGTTATTGCTTTCCCTATTTGGCGGTATTTTGCCGGCTTTGTTTTGGCTTTGGTTTTGGCTCAGAGAAGACCGGCTTCACCCAGAACCCAAAAAAAGAATAGTTTTAGTATTTCTGGGTGGTATGGTATCAGTGCTAGCAGTCTTGCCGATTGAAAAATTTATGTTTGGAATGGCTTTGGGGAGCCTCTCTATCTTCATAATCTTCTTATGGGCTGTAGCTGAGGAGGTATTTAAATACCTTGCCGCTTATTGGAGTGCTCTGCGGGGAAAAGATGTGGACGAACCTATTGATCCTGTCATATATATGATTACCGCCGCTTTGGGTTTTTCCGCTTTAGAAAATGCTTTATTCCTTTTCAATGTTATTGATGTAGGTTTCCTAGCTCAAGGCGTCATAACCGGCAATTCGCGGTTTTTGGGAGCCACCCTCTTGCATATCGCCTCTTCTGCCTCTATTGGAGTAATGATGGGTCTGGCCTACTACAAAAAACCAGCCGTTAAAAGACTTTTTCTGTCCATTGGTATAGGTATAGCCATTCTATTGCATACAATTTTTAATTTGTTTATAATCAAGCTTGAAAGCAACATGTTTTTTGTTTTTGCTGGAGTTTGGGTTCTAATAATTGTCCTTATCGTTCTAATGGAAAAAATAAAAGCAATTCGATCATAATTTTAATGTAAAAAATATGGTAAAAGTAAAAAGATCATTTTTTGACAGATTGACTGGTTCGGTTTCTCTGCCGGAAGAGACAGAGGTGGAGGCAGTGGATGAGACCAAGAGCACCTGGTTAAATAATAATCCCGAAGAGGGCGAGCTTTCTGTTGACGTTTATCAGAATCCGAATGAAATAATGATAAAAACAATGGTGGCTGGAGTGAAGCCAGAAGATTTGGATGTTGCTATCTCTCGTGACATGGTCACTATTAAAGGCAAGAGAGAAAGCGAAAGAACCATAGCTGATGATGATTATTTTCATAAAGAACTTTATTGGGGTTCCTTTTCCCGCACCATCGTATTACCTCAAGAGATTGATGTAGATGCCGCCGAAGCCGTAGAAAAACATGGTCTTCTCATCATTAAACTTCCCAAGTTGGACAAAAACCGCTCTACTAAATTAAAAGTTAGAGGGAATTAGATGATTTAAGATTTTTATGTATAATAAAAACTGCGCCTAGGTAGCTCAGTTGGTAGAGCATTCCCCTGAAGAGGGAAGGGTCGGCGGTTCGAGACCGCCCCTAGGCACATTATCTGATTAAATTTCCAAAATCCTGCAGATCGCCCTTAACATTCCCGTAGGCGCTAATAGCACTATCTATATAAGGAGTAATGTAATAGTAGACCCCAACGGCGGCGCCTATAATCACTACCCAATAAATAACTCGGAAGATTCTACCTGTAAGCATCTGCCGCCTCATAGAATGCAGTATCTTATTATTCTCTTGAGAAAGTTCAAGAGTTTTCTTTAACATTTCTTTTTCTTCAGGCTGCATAATAAAAAATTATAATCCCAAAAGTGATTCAATTCTTGATTGATCAAAGCCGACAGTCACTTGCCCATCAATAACAATAACCGGCACCCCAAGTTGACCGCTTTTGTCTATCATCTCCTGCCTTTTGGCAGTATCAGTCATAACATTGTATTCAGTATATTTTATTTCCTTCTCCTTGAAAAAATCTTTGGCCAAATGACAAAAGTGACAAGTTGGCGTTGAGTATATTGTTACATCTTTCATATAAATTTATTAATTAAAAATTAAATAATTACGCAGAGAAATTATATTTTACGCGACTTTAAGATTTTGTCCATTTTTGAAGCTTTCCGGTTTCTCTCATTTTATCAGCCATAATAAATTCTTCCAGAATTCCTCCTATTAAATCATACTTTTTGGCTTCTTCTGTGGTTACCCAAGCATATTCGTCTGCTTCATCTTCTTCCAATCTTACTTCCCCATTTTTATAATCAGCCAAGCAAGATATAACTATCGGCATAGTGCCACTCTTATCTTCTACTGCCAGGGAAGTGAGATAACGAACATTTTCAATTTCCAAACCAACTTCTTCTTTCACTTCTCTCTCAAGGGCTTTTTCCAGAACATTATACCAGCATTCCTCAGTATCTTTTGGATGTTTCGTGATATCTTCCCTGTCCATATGTCCCCCCGGTACCGTCCACTTACCCGGAAATCTTTTTTTACCCATCGAGCGTTTGGTAATCAAATACTTCTCGTCCTTGGAAACAATAGCCGTAATACTTAACTCAAAAGCTGTATACCCACTAGTCATTTTTAGAATTTATTTACTAAAATCTACTTTTACTGGTTCTCGAGCAGCTTCATCATCACCGAGATTAAAGAACTCCATTTTAGCAAAGTTGAAGATGCCGGCTACAATTTTGGAAGGGAAAGTGTCGGTGGCGATATTCAAATCACGAACATTGGTGTTATAAAACCTACGTGCGGCTTGAATTTTATTTTCAGTGTCAGAAAGTTCTCTTTGAAGTTCCAAAAAGTTTTGATTAGCTTTAAGGTCTGGATAGGCTTCAGCCACAGCAAAAAGAGATTTCAAAGCGCCCGAAAGCATATTTTCCGCTTTGCCTTTTTCAGCTAAACTGCCAGCGCCAATGGCCATCGCTCGAGCCTTGGTTACATTTTCGAAAGCGGTTGATTCGTGAGTGGCATATCCTTTAACAGTATTTACTAAATTTGGGATAAGATCATAACGACGCTTCATTTGAACCTCAATATCGCTCCAAGCTTCCTTGGCGCGAGTAATAAGTCGAACAAAGCGGTTGTAAGCAAAAATAAACCAGATGACCACCACTGCTATAACCGCCAATATGATTGTTGATAGTTCCATGAACACTTTAAGTTATGTGTAATAAGAATAGTATAGCACGGAAAAATGAATTATAAAAACAACAAATCGCTTAGCCCGTTTTGGAGCTAAGCGACCTTTTTTAGTCTAGATGTCGCGAGAGGACAAAAAGACTAGAAGGACAAGAGGACAAGAGGACAAGAGGACAAGAGGACAAGACTGGCTGGCCGGGCGGAGGAGGTTCCTTGTCCCCCGCCCCGGTGGCCAGCTCTCCAAGCCGCGGACAGTACCTGTGCTCGGGGGTCCGTCCCCAATGTGGACTGCTCACCCCTGGGTCCGTCCCCAGGTTTGGTGATACAGAAGAGGTATTTTTACCCTCTTCTGCCGCGGCAGGATCCGTGCACGCAACCTACTATAAATTATAGCAAACCCACATTTTTTGTCAACTTCAAAATCAATTTTCTTTTTTATAACATCAAAAAATGGCTCATTTGAACCATTTTTTGATGAATAGTTTTGAATAACCCCATCCCCAACCTTTCCCTCAAGGGGAAGGGAAAAGAAGAAATCGTATGTGTCTGTATTCCCCTCCCATTTGGGGAGGGGTAAGGGGTGGGGTGTTTTTAGTACCCCATCCCTCCCATATCTGGCATAGATGGTGCTGGAGGTGTTGGTGGTTCTGGTTTGTCAGCTATGGCCGCTTCAGTAGTAAGTAAAATGGCGGC
>CAYXQM010000019.1:0-3679 GCA_964467495.1 uncultured Candidatus Saccharibacteria bacterium
TAATATAAAAAGTTGGCTTTTCAAAATCATATTCAATGCCTGCTAAAGTTTCTCCGCCAGTAAGAATTACCCTTATGATGGCCCTATCTTTCAACCCGGACTTTTTCACTATTTCAGTTATTTTCTTTTCACAAACCTCTTCGGTGATGGGGATATTCAAATTAAGAGCATGAGCCCCACCCACAAAACGTTTCCAATGATCAATAAAACGAAAAGGTTTACCTTCAATAGTAGTAAGTCCGTCATAAATTCCATAGCCACGCAAAAGTCCAATATCAAAGACTGAGACTTTTGCTTCACTTGTCGGCATTATTTCTCCATTTAAAAAACAATAATTCATCCTTGTTTTAGTAATTTTTTAATTAAAAGATTAAATTTTTCACCTCGGTCATACTCATTTTTAAACTTTTCAAAACTTTTGGAAGAAGGGGAGAAGAGAATAACACTTTTATCATCATTCTTTCTTGCTTTATCCAACGCTAACTTTAGACACTCCTCTAGTGTATTGAATTCTTTAAGCTTAGAGCTAAGAGCTTGGAGCTGATTTTTCATCTTTTCAGTAGCACTGCCGGATAATAATACCAGATTATCCAAGCTAATGTTTTCTTTTACAGCTTTAGCCCATTCACTAAAGTTAAGTTCCCTGTCCGTTCCGCCAGTTATCAAAATTAAATTTCCATTATTTTTAAACCTCTCTATCGCCGTTATCGTTGCCTCCGGAGAGGTGGCGGCTGAGTCATTGTAAATGCAAAATTCCTCATTATCATAAACTTTTTCTTGCCTAAATTTAATTTGAGGCAGGGTTTTAATAGCTTTCTTTATTGTTTCTTTATCTATCTCCATTACTTCCGCCACAAGAATAGACGCATTTAAATTAAGAATGTTGTGTTCTCCCCATTTATCTTTAAATTCTTTCTTGTCCGCTAAATTTTTATCCCAATCATTTTTTGAGAAATATAGGATCTTTGATTTTGGTTTTAGCGACACAAAAAAATCAGTCCATTTATTATCTTTATTAAGTATCAGAAAATCAGATTGTCTTTGATTCTTAAAAATATTTGCCTTAGTCTTAGCATAATTTTCCAAATTGCCATGTCTATTAAGATGATCCTGAGAAACATTTGTTACAACTGCCACTTTAGGCGCATATTTTTCATTTTCTTCCTCCAAGAGTTCTAATTGGTAAGAGGGGACTTCAAGTACCACTCGACTTTCTCCCGTACACCGACTTAACATTCCCAAAAACGGGTTAGTAGAAGAGTTGCCCGCTAATATGATATCCGAATACTCGCTTTTTAAAAGATGATAAATCCAATTAACAGTCGTTGTTTTGCCTCGAGTACCGGTAACGGCTATTATATTTTTGCTGGGACAAAATTTTAAGAAAAGTGTCAGTTCGTTCTCAATTTGTTTTCCATTTTTTATGGCTAATTGTACGAATTTATTATTTATGGAAACATCCGGATTTATAACAATTATTTCATTATTTAAAAAATCTTTTTCTCTATGCTCCCCTAACACAAATTTTATTTTGTCTTTAAATTTTGAAAGTGCTGAAAAGGAAGAGGCAAGTTGTCCCCTATTTTTTAAATCTGTAATAGTAAGATCTACACCTTGCTCCAAAAGCCATTCGGCAGTGGCCACCCCGCCGCCCAATATCCCAAGCCCCATCATTAATACTTTTTTATTTCTTAAGTTCATTAAACCCCGGTTATTTTTTCGATAGAAGCGCCAATAGAGTTGAGACGTTCAACCACATCTTCATAGCCACGATTGATGGAATAAACATTTCGAAGTATAGAAACTCCGGGCGCGGCGAGCATGGCAATCAGGATAATCATGGCCGGTCGCAGAGCCGGCGGACAAACCATTTGGGCGGGCTTTAAAGCAGTAGGGCCACTTACGAAAACCCTGTGCGGATCAGCTAGAGTAACATTAGCCCCAAGACGATTGAGTTCCGTAAAGTAAATGGCTCTGTTTTCCCACATCCAATCATGAATAAGAGTCGTGCCTTCCGCTTGAGTAGCTATAGGCACAAAAAATGGTAGGTTATCAGAATTAATACCTGGATATGGCTGGGCGTGTATTTTATCTCGTAGAGCAGTAAGTTTTGATGGAAGGATAGTGATGTCTACAAGCTTAGTCTTGCCATTGAGGGCGAAATATTTTTTAGAAATTTTATATTTGAGACCCATAGCTTTAAGCTTTAAGAGTTCTAGGGAAAGAAAATCTATGGGGCAGCGTTTAATACTAAGTCTTGATCTGGTGGTCACAGCTGCGCTTATAAACATCATGCTTTCTATAGGGTCTTCACTATTATGATATTCAACATTTTTATTTATCTCTTTAAGACCATGTACTTTTAAATTAGTAGTGCCGATACCTTCTATTTTTACCCCCAACTTTTCAAGGAAAAAACAAACATCCTGCACTTGATAATTTGGGGAAGTAAAAGAGATAGTAGTGATGCCTGGAACTAAAGCGGCCACCATTAAGGCATTTTCGGTAGCGGTATCGCTGGCTTCGTACATAACTATGTCTGCCGGTTTTAACTTTTTTGAAGCAACAATATACTTATCACTCTGGGTCTTTACGGAAATACCGAAATCAGAAAGAGCATAGCGGTGAGCAGAAATTGTTCTTTCGCCCATCTTACAGCCCCCTGTATGCAACAAGGAAAAATTCTTCAGGTAATGAGCCATAGCCGGTATAAGCATAATGCTAGACCTCACATTGGCCACCGAAGGATGGGCAAGCCCTTTTTTATAGAATTTTTTGGGTGGTATAATTTCCAAAGTTTGCCTTTGAAGCCATCTGACTTTTACTCCTAAAGCCGAGAGAATTTCCAGCATCCGATTTACTTCCTCAATTCTAGGAATACCATGAAGGACGGTGGTGCCTTTATTCAATAGGGAAGCACACAAAAGACCCATGGCTCCATTTTTAGAAGAATTGGTAATGACCGAGCCATGAAGTTTTTTACCTCCGTGTATCCGAAAATCTATAGAATCAGTCAGAGAAACTATTTTATGTTCCAAAGAATCCCCAATTTTTAGAAGCTCGCCAGCGGTCAAGTTCTGTCTGCCATTTTCAATTCTGGCTATGGTACTTTGAGAAGTATTCAGTCTTTTGGCTAATTCTCCTTGAGTTAAAGAGCGCCTCTCTCGAAGTTGTTTGATAAAACTGCCTATAGCTTTTTGATTATCCCCATTACGCATGGAAATAGTATATCATATATGATATATTTGTAAAATATGATTGTGGACAAAGAAGCTCTCGTACCCAATTCTATGGCTGTGCCTTCCAGAGCCAGTTTTGTAGTTAAGGTGCACTCAAAAGCCGAAACGGTTGAGGCTGATGAATTCGCTAAAAAAGAGGGCCTGTCTTTAATACCTCTGGGTGACGGCACGAATACCATTCCCAAAGATTACGTAAAGGCCGTAGTAGTTGTTTTGGATATGAAAGGTTTAGAGGCAAAAGGGGAATCGTTGAAAATTCAAGCAGGAGAAAGATGGGATGATGCAGTGGCCTTTGCCGTAGAAAAAGGACTTGGGGGCATTGAGGCCCTCTCAGCCATACCAGGAAAGACTGGGGCAGCGCCTATTCAAAACATCGGCGCTTACGGCACAGAAGTAGCTGATGTCTTGGAATATGTGGAGGCTTATGACAGAGACAAAGG
>CAYXQM010000019.1:3779-6711 GCA_964467495.1 uncultured Candidatus Saccharibacteria bacterium
AAAATTATTTCCAGAAAATAAAAGACCCCTCCCCTAGTCTTAAAAAAATTCGGGAAGCTATAATAGAAATAAGAAAAAATAAGTTGCCAGACATTAAGACAATGCCTAATTGTGGCTCCTTTTTCAAAAATCCAATAATAGGGAAGAGGGAAGTTGAAAAAATTAAAAAAACATTTCCCAACTTCCCCGTCTTCCCTATTGAAGATAAATTCAAAATTCCAGCCGGATTTTTGATTGAAGAGACAGGTCTAAAGGGTAAAAAAGTCGGCCAAGCTGAAGTTTATAAAAATAATGCCTTAGTGCTCATCAACCCAAACCGAGTCCCCTACTCTGAATTAATGAGTGCCAAAGAAGAAATTCAAAACGCCGTTTTCAAAAAGTTCCATATTATGCTCGAGCCAGAAGTAAATATTATCGGATAAAAGAAAATCGGCGACCCCCGCCGCCGATGTGATATGTCTTGCCGGCGCTTCGCGCCAGCCACAGAATTTAGTTGTTGAGTACCAGTACCAAGTTTCGTTTTGCCTTCTCCTTTTCGGACCGTTGCTTTTCTCGCTGATAACTATACCATCTATATTCCTTGTCTTCTTTGACCTCATGAAAAGTGTCAATAGTGTCCACCCACACTTCAGTAACTTCATGGCGGAAGGCAAACTGATCTGCGATGAGGGTCTTCATTTCAATAAACCACTCATTTTCAACTTTCAAAACAGATCGACGCCCTTCTTTAGTCCAGCGAAGAAAATTAGCCAATTCGGAGTGTTGATATCGAGCAATACCACAAGTCACAAAGACCTGCATGCTAACGAAGCCGGTCTCCTTGGCCTTCTCCACTATTGCATCAACAACACTTGGGTGCTGACGCGCAGGTTTGCCATGTAGTATATGATCAATGTCTACAAGTGACCCAGCTCCTGCATGAGCTATTATCGCCAACCGACTGGTCTGACAGTAAACAACGATAGAAGGACAATCCGCCGTAGGAATTGCTCCGACTTGACCGTAACGAAGAACTACCCCGTCTGCCTGACATCCGCGGAAGATACGAACACTACCAGCACCATTTTGGATTACCGTAGACAAATCGCTACTTCCACAGATTGTGGTATTGAAGTGTACTGGCGATGGAGCCAGTAAGTCTTGAAAATAATACTGCTGTCCTAGCCGACTTAACTGGGAGTAAAGGCCAGGTTCTGATATATGATCGCCCTTTTCCTGAAGGCGGTTCATACTCCAGTTCCCTGTTTCCTTTCCGAAAAGAACTATTCTTGGACCCCCCTCTCCGAAAGGCCGAAAAAGTTGTGTGGGTTCGATCTTCATGAACCACCTCCTTTATTCTTTATACCATATATGAGATAATAGATGCAAATGGATATATTGGATAAAAATAAATATCATTTTATTGGTATTGGAGGTATTGGAATATCAGCCATAGCTCGAATGTTTTATTTGCAAGGCAAAAAAGTCACCGGTTCGGATGTGGAAAAATCAGAGATAACGGATGATCTAGAAAAGCTAGGTATACGAGTAAAAATCGGCCACAAAGCTGAAAATATAGAGAAAGATGCAGAAGCGATAATTTATACCGTAGCCATACTTGAAGACAATCCGGAATTAGCGAAAGCAAGAAAGAGAAAAATAGTTTGTGTCACTTATCCACAGGCATTGGGAGAACTTTCCAAACAAATGTACACCATCGCCATTGCTGGTACTCACGGTAAAACTACCACCACCGCCATGATCGGACATATCTTAAAAAAGGCGGGGTTTGATCCAACGGTAATAGTAGGATCAAAAATGCTTTCCGATTCAGAAAAATCAGGTGGCAACTTTCTGGCCGGCAAAAGTAAGTATTTAGTAGTGGAAGCTTGTGAATACAAGCGGTCTTTCTTAAATCTTCATCCAAAAATTTTAGTTATTACCAACATAGAAGCCGAACACCTGGATTATTACAAAGATCTAGATGATATTAAAAGCGCTTTTAAAGAGCTGGAGAATAAAGTTCCTAAAGACGGTCACGTCATAAAAGAATCTGATTATAAAAAAATAAAAACGGATTTTGAGTTATTAATACCCGGGCAACATAATATTTGGAACGCTCAAGCAGCCATAAAAACAGCTGAAGTGCTTGGCATACCAAATGAAAAAGCTAAAGAATATCTAAAGGATTTTAGGGGCACTTGGCGACGTCTTGAATATAAAGGAGAAAAGGATGGCAATATCTTTTATGATGACTATGCTCACCACCCAACGGAAATCAGGGCTTCCCTATCTGCTTTGCGCCAAAAACATCCGGATAAGAATTTAGTTTGTGTCTTTATGCCTCATACTCAAAGCAGGACAAAGTTGTTATTTGATGATTTTGTAAAAGAACTCGGAGTTGCTGATAAAATTTTTATTACTCCTATTTATATTACCCGCGAAAGCCCTGATGATTCCATCTCTAATAAAATTCTTTCGGACGCTATCAACAAAAGTGCCGGCCAGACTTCCCTATCTTTGCCAGTCGAAAATCCCACTAAATTAAGAGAAAAGTTGTCTCAAATAAAAACAGCTAAACCTCTTTGTGTAGTTATGATGGGCGCCGGCAGTATCTATGAATGGACGAAAGAAATTTTGAATAAATAGATATAGCGAAGCTCCGGCCTGGTTAGCGCGGAGCTTGTTATTATTCCTTATCTTCTTTGGTTATCGGATGAGGACCACTAATGAGATGACTGAGTAACCCAATCACCACAAAAATCACGAAAGGTAGAGATGCGAATGCAACTTGTTTCAAACTGGGCATAAAGAACTAACTCCACAGCAAAGTCTATTATAAAAATCTAAAAAAGCAAGACAGGGGTTGATTATTAATCCCCACCCCCAAAACCACAAGTGCGCCGGGGAGGATTCGAACCTCCGTAGGCCTAAGGCCGTCAGATTTACAGTC
>CAYXQM010000020.1:0-6597 GCA_964467495.1 uncultured Candidatus Saccharibacteria bacterium
CCCCGGAAGGGTGATTGTGAGCTAGAATTATTTGAGCGGCAAAAATTCGCGCCGCCGGTTCAAACACTTCGCGCGGATGTACCAAGCTCGCATTCAGCGTACCGACAGAAATAGTCTCTTTATTTAATAGCTCGTTGCGTGAATTCAGGTATAGAACAACAAAATTTTCTTTTTTATGTTCGCGCAAAAAGGAAATTTGAGCAATTATGTCTTTTGTAGTCTGGACTATCGGCAGAGTACTTGAAGAATCAACCTCTAAAACTCTTCCAGCGAATTCAAAAGCGGCTAAAATTTGGGTAGCTTTGGCTGGTCCAATACCATTAATCTTTTTAAATTGCGTAAAATCTAATCCTAACAATTTTTTCTTGGGATAATTTGAAAGAATATCTTGGGCAACCTCAAGAACATTTTTGCCTTTTGTGCCAGTGCCTAAAAGAATAGCCAAAAGTTCATAATCTTTTAGAAATTTTGCCCCGGACTTAATCAACTTTTCCCGTGGCCTATCAACTTTTGGAATGTCTTTAATCTTTGGCATAAATTTATTTTATGGAAATTTAAATTAAATAATACCACTTTTACCCATATTTTCCAACCCAAAAACCCGTCAAGCGGTTGGCGGGTTTTGTTGGGGAGTTAGGAAAAGAAGATAGAGAGGACTTGGTCACGAATATTTTACTCGCGCTCCGCAAATTTTGTGCGCGGGAGAGGACTTGAACCTCCACGCCCTAAGGGCACTACCACCTCAAGGTAGCCTGTCTACCAATTTCAGCACCCGCGCAATGTTAAAAGTATAGTTTAGGATTCTTCTTTTTTCAATTCTTCCGAAGCTGATTCTATTTCTGACTGTTCTGGATTTTGGTCTTGGTTTTCCCTCCCCTGATCAAGGGGAGGGGTGGGTGGGGTTTCTTCCTCCGGCACCTCCCTTATATTTCTCATTTGTCTTCTAATTTCTTTAGCCGCCTTTTCGCGTATATGGTAAAGTTTGGCGCGACGGACTTTAGAACGTTTGATTACTTCTATTTTCTCAATCATTGGAGAATAAATGGGGAAAATTCTTTCCACACCCACTCCACTGGCCACTTTCCGCAAAGTAATAGTTCCTCCAGCTTCTTTACCATGCTTGACGGCTAGAGTCATACCTTCAAAGTCTTGTAGTCTGGTCTTGGGTTTGCCGGTTTTTTTGTCTTTTTCAATAATTTTTTGGGTTACCCGAACAACATCCCCGGATCTTATATCCAACCCTTTTCTTTCTTCTATATTTACTCCATTAGAAATTATTTTATCCATATTTTTTAACTATCTTTTTTTGCCCACTTTTCTTCTGCTGACAATATATTTGTTTGAATATTTTTTGGACTTGCGAGATTTTTGCCCTTTACCGGTTGGTTTGCCCCAAAGCGAAATAGCGCGTCTTCGGCCTCTCCCTTGCCTGCCTTCACCACCACCGTGTGGGTGATCAACTGGGTTTTGAGCAGTACCTCTTACCGTTGGTCGAATACCTTTCCATCTGCTTTTCCCCGCTTTGCCATAATTTTCAAGCTTTTTCTCTTCGTTTGAAACTTCACCAATACTGGCCCAACAAGTTTCTCTTACTTTGCGGATTTCGCTTGAAGGCATTTTTAAGTCGACATATCCGGCATCTTTGGCAGATACTTGAGCATAATTACCGGCCGAGCGAGCAATTTTAGCTCCACCTTTTGATTTTAGTTCTATATTATAAACAAAAGCACCAACTGGTATATTTTTAAGAGGTAATCTGTTGCCTTGCTTAATTTCAGCATTTTCTCCAGTCACTAATTCTTCCCCAACTTTAATATTTTTAGGTAACAAAACATATTTTTTCTCCCCATCTCTGTAAACAGCAAGACCTATAAACCCAGTGCGATTCGGATCATACTCAACGGAAGCAATTTTGTAAGGTATACCGATTTTTTGATATTTAAAATCTACTTCCCTGAATAACTTTTTATGCCCCCCGCCTTTGTGACGAACAGTAATCCTGCCAGCGTTATTTCTGCCGACTGGTCTCTTCTTACCAAAAGTGAGCGCTTTCAAAGGGCTACTCTTAGTCAAGATAGATTTAAGCGACACGGTTGACATGTGCCTTCTGGATTTCGATGTTGGTTTGTAAGTTTTGATTGCCATTTTATTATTTGAAATTATTCGATCTTATCTCCTTCCTTCAAATACACATAAGCTTTCTTCACTCCCGGTCTTACCCCTTTTTTGCCCCTAAAAATAATATTTTTAGGCGGATTTTTGGTGATAGTGATTTTAATCGGAGAAACTTTGTAAAAAGCTTCTATGGCTCCCGCCACTTGTCCTTTAGTCGCTAAAGGAGCAATTTCAAAAGTATGGATATTTTTGTCCGCAATAAGATTAGCTTTTTCGGTAATCCTTGGTCTAATGATTATGCCAGCGTATTTTGCTTTTAAATTTATATCTGTTGCCATAATAATTTATTTTAAACGGGAAGAAAGGACAGCGATTGATTTTTTGGGGTCAGTCATTACGAAATATCTGTATTTCAGGAGATCCAAAATGTTCAAATCTTTGACTTGGCCAACTTCTAAATTACCAAAATTACTGAAACTTTTTACAACATTTTTATCCTTCTCTTCCAAAGCAATGAAGGCTGCGTTTTTTCTTCTATTGAGAGAACTGAATTCCTTTATTTTTGAAATAGAGGTCAAAACTGATTTTGCTTCTTTGGTCTTTGGGGCTTTGAATGTCAAACTGTCTAAAAAAATCACTTCGCCATCTTTAAGCTTTCGTGAAAGTACGGTAAAGAGAGCTTTATTTTTCATTTTCTTGTTTATTTTCCTGCTGTAATCTCGGTCATTTCTAGGGCCGTGAGTCACTCCGCCACCTACCCAAATAGGACTTCTCCGAGATCCGTGACGAGCCCGGCCAGTACCTTTTTGTTTCCAAGGTTTCGCGCCAGTACCGGAAACTTCACCCCTAGTTTTTGCATGAGCTATTGGTATTCTAGCATTCCCTTCCATAGAAATTGCTACTTGATGCACCAAGCGTTCCGCTTTCTCATTCCAAGGAACACCAAAAATTTCTTCGGGAAGTTTTATCTTTCCTGCCTCTTTTCCTATTTGATTGTAAATTGTAGCTTCCATATTATCCTCTTATTTCTACCAATGTTCCCCTTCTTCCCGGCACTGCCCCAGAAACCAACATGGTGTTGCTTTCTGCATCAATATTGAGAACCCTCAACCCCTTAATGGTTATCCTGTCGCCACCCATACGGCCAGCCATTCGAAGCCCTTTCATAACCCTCTGCATACCACCAGTGCCGATAGAACCTGGCTCTCTTTCAGAGTGTTTTTGCCCGTGAGAACGAGGTCCACCATGGAAACCATGCCTTTTAACCACCCCCTGAAAACCTTTACCTTTTGATATGGCGGAAATTGCAATTTTGTCTCCGACAGTAAAAGTGTCCGCCAGTATTTTGTCACCTTTTTTTAGGTCATTAATTTTGTCTGTCTTGAACTCTTTCAAAGTGGCAAATCCTTTACCTTCTGGCATCTCCAATCCTTTTAGGTGACCCCTGACTGATTTTGAAATATTCTTTTCTCTCCGTGTTCCGGTACCAACTTGCACAGCTTCGTAGCCATCCTTTTCTTTAGTTTTAATTTGAGAAACTACCATTGGCTCCACGCTCAAAATCGTGGCTGGTGTTACCTTCCCATCTTCCCCAAAAATTTGGGTCATATTCACCTTTTTAGCTAAAATAAATTTGGTCATATCAATAAAAAAGGCCAGTTGGCTTTTGAATAGATTAGCAGAATACTTAAATATTTGCAACCAAAAACCGCGAGAGGCGGTTTTTTGTTTTTAGATAATTTTTACATCAATATTGACGCCGGAAGGTAGAGAGAGATTGGTCAAGGCGTCCATTATTTTAGGAGAGGGGTTAATGATATCAATCACTCGGCGATGGACTCGCATTTCAAATTGCTCGCGAGAGTTTTTGTAGATAAACGGCGAGCGATTGACTGTCCATTTTTTTGTTTCGGTAGGCAGAGGAATAGGTCCAACCACTTTAGCATCAAAACGCAAAGCGGTATCAATAATCTGTTTAACCGAAAGGTCTAGCACTTTATATTCATAAGCCATTACCCTAATGCGCAACTTCGAAATTGGCTCCTCTTTCTTTTTAGAAGGTTTTTTACTTGCAGGAACTTTCTTTACTACTTTTTTAGTAGAAACCTTAGATACTTTTTCTTTTTTTAAAGTGCTCTCTGCCATTCTTGTTTTTTAAAAATCCGTGAAGCATGTCTCTTGAAGTGGCTTGCGAGACTCGACGGAGCGAGCACCGGAGGAAATTTTTAGCAGAAAATTTCCGTACACTTCAAGAGATATGCTGATTTAGGATTTTTATATTGATTACGCGACAATCTTAGTCACCACACCTGCACCAACAGTCTTACCTCCCTCGCGGATAGCAAATTTCTGCTTCTCTTCCAAAGCGATAGGAGAAACCAACTTTACCTTAAACTGAGCAGTATCTCCGGGCATGACCATTTCCACACCCTCGGCCAAAGTAACTTCTCCAGTAACATCAGTGGTTCGGATGTAGAATTGTGGTTTGTATCCAGTAAAGAATGGGGTATGTCGTCCACCTTCTTCTTTCTTTAAAATATAGACTTCTGATTCAAATTCGGTATGAGGGGTAACGCTCCCCGGTTTAGCCAACACTTGACCTCGGTGAACATCTTCTTTCTTAAGACCTCGGATAAGAACACCGGCATTATCTCCGGCTATACCTTCCTGAAGCTGTTTATTAAACATTTCAATTCCGGTAACAGTAGTTTTTTGGGCATCTTTAAGGCCAATGATTTCAACTTCTTCTCCAACTTTTATTTTACCTCTTTCAATCTTACCGGTAACCACAGTACCTCTGCCTTCAATAGAGAAAATGTCCTCAATAGGCATTAGAAACGGTTTTTCAGTATCACGAACCGGGTCAGGAATGTAGGAGTCAAGAGTGTTTATCAGTTCAAATATTTTACCTATCTCCGGGTCGCTAACATCTTTAGCTTCTAAGGCTTTCAACCCTGAGCCGCGAACGATGGGAGTATTGGCTCCATCATAATGGTTTTTGGTCAAAAGCTCGCGGATTTCTTCTTCCACTAAATCAATAAGATCTTGTTCCGGCACCATATCGCATTTGTTCAAGAAGACCACTATTTTAGGTACGCCTACTTGATAAGCAAGCAGAATGTGTTCCCTGGTCTGAGGCATTACTCCATCCGGAGCAGCTACTACTAAAACCGCGCCATCCATCTGGGCAGCACCAGTAATCATGTTCTTGATATAGTCAGCGTGTCCCGGAGCGTCGATGTGGGCATAGTGTCTCTTCGGGGTCCAGTATTCGCTGTGGTGAAGAGCGATGGTAATCCCTCTCGCCTTTTCTTCCGGTGCGTTGTCAATTTTATCTACTTCTTCAACTCGAGCGCCATAACCATCCGCTTTATGCATATCAAGGGTCTTGAGGATGGCGGCGGTCAAAGTTGTTTTGCCGTGGTCAACGTGACCAATGGTTCCAACGTTAACGTGTGGCTTACTTCTATCAAATGCTTCTACCATGATTTTTAAATTAAATTTATTACTAAAATTTTTAGACAGATAAAAAAATCTGCCCTTATTTATCAACAAGTCATATCCTATCAGACTCCATAAAACAACGCAAGGGCTTTGACTCACAAATTCCTGTATACACCTTTTCTGTGTTTAAACCGAAGACAAACCACAAAATTATCATCAAAAGAGTACGCTAATCTATAAACTCCTACTTCTTACCCTCCAAACAAATGGATTAAACCCTTTCAATCTTTTAATATTTAAAGTTCGATCAAGAGGATTTTTTCTTAACTTAACTAAAACCAAATCACATATTTCAAGAACATATTTGGGTAATACTTTTGCATCTTTACGGAATTGAGGAGTAATTAACAATTCTCGCATAATTTTGAGATTGAAAACTATAACTCACTCAAAGAGGAAATTTTTTTGAGAGTACCAGATCTTGCTTGTTTTATAGAAGTTTGCAATCCTTTTACAAATTCTGAATTGAACATTTCTTTTGTTTCCAAAAAATCTTCAAGGGTGTCAGCAAAATTATTAGCAGTCTTAAAAAGCTTACTGGCTTCTTTTGGGGTAATATTTATTTTTGTTTTCTCACTGGCCATATTCGTATTATATCAAACCTTTAATCTTTCCGCCAACACCCAATTTTATCTTTATTTTTCAACATAATTTCTTCCACTTTTCCCGCTTACTGCGACAAACGTGAGGTCGCACCCCCCAAGTCATTACCCGAATGAAACCCGCCCCGCGCCCACCGAAGTTAGGTGGATGTCGCGGGGCATTTTGTTTATTAAAAATTAAGCGAAAATGCCGGAGGTGGCGCGTTTGAGGCGGGAGAGTTCTTCGGAAACTATTTTATCAAAACCGGAAACATGTTCTTTTAGAAAGGCAATAACTTTCTGGTAATCGCTCCCCGCTTCATTTATAGTTTTATCAAAATTGCTCATGTCATTTTCACCCATGGCATCTACCGCCCTTTCTACTACCGATTCAAAA
>CAYXQM010000021.1:0-3895 GCA_964467495.1 uncultured Candidatus Saccharibacteria bacterium
ATGAACGGTAGCCACCGGGACTAAGGAGTCCCGGTGGCAGAATCGCCCAATTGGCGCCAAAGGACTCCAAATGGCGGGATTTGAGCCTCGTGATGAGACTCAGGGGTGAACTAAACGAGCCGACCTGTGCGACCCGCGATGCCCTAATGGTAGGCGCGGTGAGACCGGGAAGAAAAGGCGACCCTATAAAAAGGGATCTAGACCGATTCGTTACAAACTGCAGCGTCACTGCTCCACAAGAGCACACCTCAGCTAAGCGAATCGGTCTTTTCCATTTGTATAATTTTTTATAATATGATAATGTACACGGGATGAAAACAGAAATACATCCAGAATATTTTGAAAAAGCTAAAGTAACCTGCTCTTGCGGGAACACTTTTACTGTTGGCTCAACCATAAAAGAAATGCAAGTTGAAATTTGCAGTGCTTGCCACCCATTCTTTACTGGCAACGAAAAGGTTATTGACGCCGCGGGCCGCGTAGAGAAATTCAAAGCCAGGAGAGCCGCCGCCACCAAAGCCAAAATTTCGAAAGCTAAGAAATAAATTTTTTCTTTCCCCTCTCTTGTTGTAAGAGAGGGGTTGGGGTGAGTTATCTTCTCAAAAATAACCCCCCTCAATCCCCCTTACTCTAAGGGGGAAGCAGGAGCATATCCATGATTGATATTCAAAAATACAAAAATAATAACAAGACTCAATACTTGGCTAGTGAATATGAGCGACTCTCAAAAGAAGAGAGCGATGTTTTGGAATTACAAAAACAGGAAGGGATGGGGGAACTGGCGGAAACTGATTTAAAAAATATCCAAGTGCAAAAAGAGGCTTTACTAAATCAGATGGATGAAATTTTAAAAGAAGAAGAAAAAGAGGAAGAATTTCCCAACGAAATTGTTTTGGAAGTGCGAGCTGGAGTGGGCGGAGAGGAAGCGGCTCTTTTTGCCGAAGAACTAGCCAATATGTACCGCAAATATGCGGATATGCAGAGTTGGACGGTCAGGATATTAAACGAAACCGAATCGCCCCTCGGTGGTTATAAAGAAGCCAGTTTTGAAATACGAGGGAGAGGAGTTTATGAAGCTATGCGTTTTGAAACAGGTGTCCACAGAGTTCAAAGGGTGCCGGCTACAGAAAAATCCGGCCGGGTGCATACCTCTACGGCTTCAGTAGCCATTTTACCTATTCGCAAAAAGACCACAATTGAAATCAGTCCGGCTGATTTGGAAGTAACTTTTTCCCGCGCCGGTGGTAAGGGAGGTCAAAACGTTAATAAAGTTGAGACAGCGGTTCGCCTTTTGCATAAGCCAAGTGGTATTGTTATAAGTTGCCGAGCCGAGAGAAGCCAACAAGCCAACAGAGAAAAAGCTTTGGCAGTTTTAGAAGCCAAACTTGAGGAGGCCAAAAGGGAAGAGGAGGCCAAGAAATATGATAGCGAGCGCAAAGAGCAAATCGGCAATGTAGACCGCAGTGAAAAAATCCGCACCTATAATATGCTTCAAGACCGAGTGACCGACCATCGTCTAAACAAAAATTGGCACGGCATTGAGAACATAATGAAAGGAAATATCGCCCCAATCATTGACTCTTTTAAGCAAAACTGATAAGCTTTCTAACCATATGGCAGAGATAGCACCAACAGAACAGAAATTGAATGAGCTCTTCAAAATAGGGGCCCATTTTGGATTTGGGAAGGGCAGAAGGCATCCGAGCATGACCCCTCATTTATTTGGCTCTAAAAACAGAGTGGATATTTTCGATCTGGAAAAAACCAGTGAAGCTTTGGAAAAAGTTTTGGAATTTATTGCTTCTTTGGCCGCTACTAAGTCGGTAATACTCTTTGTTGGTGGCAAAAACGAAGCTCAAGAAATTATAAAGGAGGCCGCAGAGAAGACAGAGATGCCTTATGTGGCAAGTCGGTGGATCGGAGGCACTTTGACCAATTTTCCTGAGATAAGAAAAAGGGTGGAAACTATGCTTGATCTACTTACTCAAAAAGAGAAGGGAGAGTTAGCAAAATACACCAAAAAAGAACGTTTGCTGATAGATAGAAAAATAGAAAAACTTCAGAGAATGTTCGGTGGCATCAAAGATATGTCCGCTTTGCCAAAGGCCATTTTCATCGTTGACCCTAGATACGAAGATACAGCTTTCAGAGAAGCTAAAAATTTAAATATACCAGTGGTGGCTCTTTGTGGTTCCGATAATAATACCAACGGCATTGACTACCCAATCCCAGCCAACGATTCTAACATTGCCAGCATTAAGTTTTTTGTAAGTAAGATTGCAGAAAGTTACAATAAAAACAAAAAGACATCATAAGATATGCAAATTACCACTGAACAAATAAAAGAGCTCCGAGATCTTACTGGTGTTTCTGTCATGCAGTGTAAAAAAGCCTTGGAAGAAGCGGGTGGAGATATGGAGAAGGCCAAGGTAGCTCTTCGCAAAATCAGTAAGGCTTCAGCAGATAAAAAAGCAAGCAGAACCCTCGGAGCGGGAGCAGTAGCTTCTTATATTCACAATAACGGCACCGTAGGGGCTATGGTAGAACTTTTATGCGAGACCGACTTTGTAGCCCGCAATGAAGAGTTCAAATCCTTAGCCAGAGAAATAGCCATGCATATAGCGGCCATGGGTCCAGAAAATACAGAAGAACTGCTCGGCCAGGATTTTATCAAAGATTCGGAAACAACTATTAGCGGATTGGTAGAACAGGCTATTCAAAAATTTGGTGAGCGAACAGAAATTGGACAGTTCACCCGATTTTCTATAAAATAAAGCTTATGACAATCATTGTCGTGTTTGCCTCATCTCTTTTTATAGCTTTAATTTTGGTGCTTATCAAAGCGACCGAGTTGAAATCTGGTAAAAGAAATGTCGGGCTTGCAGTTATAAGTAAATTAGATTCCAAGACGATTTGGCTTTTAAAAACTCTGGAATTCAGGGGGCTGCAACTGGTGCAAAGCCTTCGTTATCTAGTGACAGTTAGAGCAAAAAACGCTATCCATAATTTATTGGACAAACTTTGGCAGAAAGCCATAAACGAATATAGAGCCAGACACGAAGTCATTATGGGCCGTAAAGATATCGTAAACAAAGGCTCTGTTTCCTTCTATCTCAAAAAAATCGACGAAAGTAAGAAAAACGGCCAAAAAGGAGAAATAAATTAAATTTTGTAGTAATATCCTTATAGAAGCCGGCATAGCTCAGTTGGTAGAGCGCCACTTTTGTAAAGTGGATGTCCGGGGTTCGAACCCTCGTGCCGGCTCAAGTTAGTTAGACTTTGTTGAACTGCTTTGTTTATCTTTGAGAGATTCTTCTGCTGCTTTTTGTTTATCCAACTCTTTAAGAGCAGGAATAATTTCTTTAATGTCATCTATAGATTGAAAGCCGTAATAAACTTTGTCGTTCACAAGAATAGCGGGCTGTTCATCTTTAATGCTGTAAATATTTATAAGAGTTTGAATGACTGAGAGGTCAAGATTGTAATCAAAAGAATAGACTCGCAGCTCGGGATAATCTTCCCTTAATTTAGTTAAAACAAAACCTTCTTTTTGGCAATCTTTGCAGTCATTTTCAATATTGGAATAAAAGTACATTATGGAAAGTCCATCAACCGACGGATTGCGACCGCAGCGTTCTTTTATTTTCTGCATCAAAATAAAATCTTTGATTTGGAGCAGGGAATAGTATTTCTTCAAGTTAAGCACTTCTTCATCGTCAGAGCCTCTATTTTGCTCGGTGTAAGCGAGTTTATCACCCAAAGTAGCTAGTTCCCTAGAAAGAAAGGAATTGCCTATATCTTTGCAAGAAAGTTCAGAGAGAAGAGAGAACTGTGTCTCGCTCGCCAAAATATCCACCGAAATACGACTTTCAATGTTTTTGATCTCGTTGATTTT
>CAYXQM010000021.1:3995-6384 GCA_964467495.1 uncultured Candidatus Saccharibacteria bacterium
GTCTCGCGTGCAAATGCGACGTTATAAAGAGCTTTGAGCATCCAGAAGGGAGAAATGAGTGTGTAGAGTAATATGAAAAGAATACTATCTAGGCCAAATTTAGTTTTTTCTTCCGCCAATTTTCTGGCAGTAACAATCATAAATAGAGTTCCCAAAACCGCCGCAACAGAAACAAAAACAATCAAATTTGTATCAAAGTAAAAGAAATCAAGGTCAAGATTAGGAAAAGAAAAACCAACGGTAGCGATTTCTTTTATTGTGAGAATCAGCGAATCAACCCAGTCATAAATAATGGCTCCAAAAAAATAAATCGTTGAAGCAAAAGAAAACCCAGCTGCTGGCAAAACCATAATTCCCAAGTGGCCATACTGCGGTTTGAAAAACATATCTCGGTGGTCAATGGCATTTTTAAGAAAACCGTAAGCCCAGCGTAAGCGCTGTTTATAAAGAGTTTTGGTAGTGGTAGGAGCCACAGTGTAGACGAAAGCGTCATGGATGTTGCCGATTTTCATACCGTTCCTTTGCATTCTCATAGCAATTTCTATGTCTTCGGTATTATAAGCATGACGATAATATCCTATTTGCTCAAAGACCGATCGGCGAAAGATTGAAAAAGGACCCGGAGTAATGTAAAGAGCATTCAGGAAATAGAAAACTTTTTTGAGAAAAATACCAAAAATATATTCGCCCTTTTGAACAAGACCTAGGACACCTTTAGGTTCAAATACTTTTATGGAAGGAGTGACTGCCATCATTTCTTTATCATCAAACTGAGCCACAATTTTTTTCAAAGCTTCCGGATGAACAAAAGAATCTGCGTCAAGACAACCGACTAATTCTGTATTTACAAATTGCAGAGCATAATTGAGAGCGGTGTATTTACCGCCATTTTCTTTTCTCAGAAGTTTTACCTGTTTATTGCGGGAAAATCTTTGGATGACATTCCAAGTTTTATCGGTGCTGCCATCATCAACAATAAAAATTGAGAGTTTATTTTTTGGATAATTAAGTTTTAAGAGGGAAAAGATGGTCTTTAAAATAGTAGTCTCCTCGTTCCAGACCGGCACAATAACAGAAACGCTTGGGAATTTGTCTGTTTTATTATCGAGTGAAGAAAGAGTGAGCTTTGATTCTCTGTCTCTAAACTCAAAATAAGTGATGAGGAAAAAGACTTCAAAATAAAGAGCAATAAAAAGTAGGATATGAGTTATGGATTCTGAAATAAAATGCATATTTGAACTTTATCGTATTGTAGCATTAAAAGTTTCTTTTGTCTTTTCTTCCAATTTTTTGTGCATAGCGTCAACCTCTTCGTTGGTCAGAGTTTTGTCAAGCGAACGGTAAACTATGCGATAAGTAAAACTTTTTTTATTTTTACCAAGTTTCTTTTCATTTTCATAAGTATCCAAAAGCTTTACTTCTTCAATCAAGTCTTCTCCCAAAGTTTCTCTAATAACATCAAAATAATCGTTGGGCACAAAATCTTTGTCCACAATAAAAGAGATATCTCTAATTACTGGCGGATATTTGCTGACTTCCACAAATTTTTGTCCCAATTTCAGTTGGTTCTTAACCCGTGGGTCATCCGACCAAAGTAGGCGAATATCCGGAAGTTCCATGGAGATAATGGCAAATCTTTCTACACCTGGACCAAAAGCCCATCCATTCCATTTAGAAGAATCGACGCCAAATTTTTCTAAAACACTTCCTTTAACAACTCCGGCTCCAGCCACTTCTAACCATTGATCACCCTTTTTTACTTCCATTTCAAGTGAAGGTTCTGTGTAGGGGAAAGAATCTTTATTAAAACGCAACTGAATATCTTTGCCGAATACTGCTTGAGCGAAATTCATTAATGCCTCTTTTAAAGTATCAATCCCAATAATTTGTTTATCTTTTGGCGCTAAATACCAACCATCGATTTGATGGAAAACATTCATGTGATGTCTATCTATTTCATCTTTCCTATAAACCTTACCAAAACTGAAACACCCTACTGGCTCATCTTTGGCTATTCTTTCTTTGATTTTCTTTTCGCGAAGATAGTAATACCACATCACTGTTGTTTGGGTACGAAGAATATTTTTTTCATCCACGTAATAAGTATCTGACTTTGAACGAGTTGGATGGTCTGCCGGAAAATCAAAAAGGTCAAAGCTGATGTGTGTAGATACAATTTCTGGAACTTTTATGATATCAAAGTTCTTAAAATAGGGATTTTGAATAACTCTTTGAACAATATCAGCAACCGGATTTCCTGGGGTTCGAGTCAAATCCGGCATAGATAAATAACGCTTTATGCGTAAAGCTTCTGTGTCCGTCTTGTTTTCCAATGATTTTATAAGCTTCTTTTCTTCGTCTGTGGGGATAATGTATTCCTTCATTTTAG
>CAYXQM010000022.1:0-6283 GCA_964467495.1 uncultured Candidatus Saccharibacteria bacterium
AAGCTGGTATCTCTCCGTTCTCCGTTGGTTCT
Organism: uncultured Candidatus Saccharibacteria bacterium; assembly: GCA_964467495.1. GTDB lineage: Bacteria > Patescibacteriota > Minisyncoccia > Phycocordibacterales > WO2-35-19 > CAYXQM01. The sequence continues at coordinate 33 of CAYXQM010000022.1, forward strand.
TCTACGGGTTCATATTTGTATGTATCTCCGACAGGTAATGTAGGCATCGGGACGGCAGCACCCATAAGCAAGTTGACTGTAACAAATTCTAATAATGAAAATACTTTATATACATATTCCGGCCCCACAAACTTATTAGCCCAAACAGAACTTTCCATGTCAGGTGTAGATAAGGTGGCTTCCAATGTATTTACACGAAAAGGCGATGACACAACAAGATGGGCAGCTGTAGGCGCTTTTGCAGATGCTACAGGTACAAATAATACTGCTGCTGTTTGGGCGGAGGCCGGCTCCTCCAATTCAACTGGAAATCCGGGATCGCTTTATGGCGTAATCAGCAATGTTAGTCATTTTTCTTCATATGCGGCCGGCACAGCTCCGGCAATGTATGGATTTCAAGCTAGTTTGCTTTCTGATACATCGGTTGGCTCGGCTTACGGTATAAAGGTTAATGGCACCTTAAGTGGTACGACGGCAAATATTTACGGCCTGTATTTAGATGCTATTTCAGGGACAGTTACCGGTAACGCATATCAGATTTATTCAAATTCCGCTAGCCCGTTTGTTGTAACCAGAGCAGGCCTTGTAGGTGTCGGTACCACCACTCCTCAATACCTACTCAATCCAAGTTCCGCTACAGCAAGTCAGTTGGCTCTCTCCGCCGGAGCTGGTATTAACCAATGGGCCTTCAGAAATGCTGGAGGTAATCTATACTTAGGCACCACTACTATCGCCGGAACAGCCACAACCTCAATATCAGCTCTGGAAATCTCTGGCTCGGGCTTTGGAACAACTACTCTCCGTGGTCTCAATATCTCTGGCCGAGCCACCTCTACCTCTAACGTAGGATTCAACATTACAACCGGGTGTTATGCCATTAACGGAACGTGTATATCAGGTGGTGGTGGGTCAAGTTTGTGGACTGCATCAGGTAGTGATGTATATTTCAACACTGGAAATGTTGGAATAGGTCTAACAAGCCCACAGGGGTTACTTTCTCTTCAAGGTGCTGGCACTGCTAAAGATTTAATGAGAATTGCTAGCACCACTAACGCTATTCCAGTTTTGACCATTACTCAATGGGGCGGATTTTTGCAGAACGTTTCTTCTACCACGGCGGTTAATATTCAAAATGGTTCTGGTTCTTCAGTCTTTGCTATTGACACCACCCAATCAACAGCAAACGCTGGTATTGATATTACCGCCGGTGGTAGTCAAACAGGAAATCTTTTGAACTTCTTCTCATCCGGCGGAACATTCCTTTCTGGTTTTACTGCTGCCGGCGGACTTTTTATGAATGTCTCGAGTACTACAGCCATAAACCTTTATGATGGGTCAGATGCCGCCGCTTTCGTGGTTAACTCTGCCGGCAAAAGTGTCGGTATTGGAACAAGTACTTTGACTTATAATTTCACTGTTCAAGGAAGTCAGGCCACCACTTATATTGCCAGAATTGATAACGCCGCAACTAACAATACTGCGGATGGATTACTCATTAGTTTGGGCGTGGCCAATGCAAGCAGGGCCACCGGCAACTACTTCATAGGTTTTGCTGATGGTAGTCAAACTGTGGCCGGTAAAATTCAAGGTGGCGCAAATGCGGTGGCTTACACAACAAGCGCTGCTGACATTGCCGAATATTTCAGAATATCTGATTTGAATAATATGCCAAAGGCGGGGGAAATTGTGATGCTTGATAAAACAAAAGAGAAAAGTGTTGTCAGGGCCGTAAAGACAAGCTCATTAGAAAACAAAGCAGAACCTCTCGGAATAGTCTCAACAAACCCGGGCTTTGTAGGTAATGGACCAATTTGTTTAGCCAGTGATATTGATTGCGATAAAAATTATGAAAAATACAATGTCTTGGTGTCTTTGGCCGGACAAGTACCACTAAAAGTTTCTTTGGAAAACGGGCCAATTGAAGTGGGGGATTATCTAACTCTTTCAAGCACCACTCCCGGAACAGCGGCTAAATTGACTGGAAGTGGATATGTGGTTGGTACTGCTGTTACCGCTTCCTCAAACTGGACAAGCACTTCAACTGGAATAGTGACAGTACTTATAAAAGAAGGTTGGAGAGATGCTAGTGCTGGTAGCTTGGTGGTTAATGAAAATAATGTTGAAATCCCGGGAATATGGAATTCTCTCTTTAACTTCTTTAAAACTTTAGGGCTTGAAATTGGCCAGAACTTTATAAAGATTGCCAATTTAGTAACAGATAAAATCACTTCTAAGAAAATTGAAACCAAAGAACTTTGTATTGATGATATTTGTATCAACAAAGATCAGTTAGTGGCGCTTCTCGCCAATTCTGGAATTAATCCTTCTTCATCTGCTACTTCAACCTCGCCAACTTCAACAACAACTCCACCGATCGCCACCTCAACTCCACCAATCACAGGAACCAGCACTCCGCCAACTTCTACTTCAACTCCTCCGGTAATAAATGAACCAACCAGTACGACGACTCCGCCAGTTGTTACTGAACCAATAATAGAAGAACCTACAGTAGAGACGCCAGTAGTTGAACCGGTAGCACCAGAACCAACACCAGAACCCGCTTCAGCACCAGTAGCGTCCGAGCCAACTCCAGCAACGTTAGCCCCAAGTGAGCCCGTGTTATAATCTTAAAATAAAATGACAAAAATTAAAACCAAAAAAGCAAGAATTATATTACTCACAGGAGTGGTTATTATTTTGCTAGCTGTGTTTTTTGGGACTGATTTATTTTCTACAAAAAAAGCTGAGGCTGGTTGGTACTCTACTGGCGGTACTTGGAGTTCCAGAAGAACTATTACTATTGACCACACGAAAGTGGCTACCGATGTAGGAACAGAAACATATGCAAATTTCCCTATGCTTTTTAACAGCACTGATTCTGATTTAAAATTTACGGGGAGCGGAGGTAACGTTGGTATTGATGATGGTACAGACATTCTCTTCACCACTTCTAATGGTACGACTAAACTTTCTCATGAAATAGAATATTATGCTTCTACAACCGGCCAGGTGGTAGCCTGGGTGAATTTAGGGACCAATCTTTCAAGCACAACGGACACTGTCATATACATATATTATGGCAACTCTGGCGCCAGTGACCAACAGGACGCGACTAATGTTTGGGGTAGTAATTATAAAGGCGTGTGGCATTTGGGTGAAGGTGATTCCACTGCCGCTAATTTTTATGAAGATTCTACTGTAAATGTAAACCACGGCCAATTGACAGATGCCGATGGCGATGTAAATAGCGCAAGCGGAACTATTTACAATGGCATGGATTTTAATGGGGATGATAATACTGATAATATTAATTTTGGTTCAGGTTCAACTGTGGATAATATGCCAAATACGACTATGACTCTCAGTACTTGGATGCGGCCGGATAGCTATGGGATGAACGTAGAAGGCAACATTGCTTGCAAAAAATATTCCTACGGTTGGTATTTTTACGTTGACGGCACTTCCAGCCAAAGGAAATTAGCTCTTGGGGATGATTTTGGCGGGTCATACTTATGGCGCACTACTAATGATGTGCTTACTTGGGGGAGTTGGGTTTATGCCACTTTGGTATATGATGGCAGTTCTTACTCTAATACTCCGAAGATATTTATAAACGGAAATGAGGTTGCTGTTGAAAAAGTTTTTGGAACCGCTACCGGTGGTCGTACTTCTGATGCTGAACCTACATATAATTTGACTATCGGTAATAAAGGTCAAGATTCAGGGAGAGAATTTGACGGTGTAATTGATGAATTCAGAGTCTCTTCCGGTATTGGGCGCAGCGCCGACTGGATTAAGACTGAGTACAATAATCAAGGTAGTCCTTCCACTTTTTACACGCTGGGATCTGGAGAATATACACCTGTTCTAAGAGATTCTTCTGTTGCAGGAATAAAAGTAAGTTCCCAGAGCTCTTCTCTAACTTGGTATGCAACTGGCGGGACTTGGGGTTATAGAAAGGCTATTACCGTTGATCACGCCAAAGTAAGTGACAATGATGTGACAGTCTGGTCAGTCGATAAAGTCACTGGGGGTACAGCAACCGCTAAAGATCAAATAAACAGTCCGGGAGGTGAACAACCACCAAATGCCGCTGACGATAATGATTCAACTAAATGGTTGGAATTTAAATCGGGAGGTACTCCGTTTTGGTGGCAATACGATTTTGGTTCTGGTGTGGCTTGGAAGATAGGGAAATATAGTATTACAACGGTAAACGATGCGGAGGAGAGAGACCCAAAAACTTGGGTGTTGCAAGGAAGCAATACGGGTAGTTTTTCTGGGGAAGAGGTTACTATAGATACAGTAGAAGATGGAGCACTGCCTTCTGGCCGGGGAGTCACTCAAGAATTTATAGTGGACAGTCCTTCGGGTACGACTTTTCGTTATTATCGTATAACTATTTCTGATCTTAAAAATCTTACGACGGCAAATAGCGTCCAAGTAGCTGAATTTCGCATGTATGAAGGTAATGATAATTCGCTCACCAGCTTCCCAATGCTTTTCTCAGTTACAGATGCAAACTTAAAATCAACGGGCAATGGTGGTAAAGTTGGTCAAACCGATGGAGGAGATATCTTATTTACAAATAGAGATGGTACAAAACTTTCTCACGAAATAGAAAAATATACTCCTACAACTGGAGAATTGGTGGCTTGGGTAAAAGTTCCGTTTCTCTCTTCAACTTCAACAACAGAAATGTATGTATATTTCGGCGATGATGACATCGCTGACCAGTGGGACGCTACGAATGTTTGGGATAGTAACTTTAAAGGTGTGTGGCATTTGGGGGAAAATTCAAGGAGTACCGCAGCTAATTTCTATCAGGACTCTACATCCAATAACAATGATTTAACTTTGGTTGATGCTGATGGTGATGTCGCTGCGGTAAGTGGAGCCATAGGCCCAGCAATAAATTTGGTAGATGAAGCAGCTGATTGTTTTATAACCGCAAGTAATATCTTTAATCCAAGTGCTACGGATTTTAGTGTTTCTGCTTGGGTTAAATTTACTGACACAACGGGAGACCAAAATTTATTTGCTCAACAGGACGGTTCAGGAGCAGGAAGAACATGGTTGTACAAGGCAACTACTACTAAAGTTCCATCATCTTATATTGGGGGTTCCGCTTCTAGTGGAACTACAGTAATGGACGGATCAGGATTTTACTATCTTGTTTTAACCAAGTCGGGCACAACACTTACTATTTATTTAAACGGTGTATTTGAGTTAAGTTCCACAAAAACTAGTGAATCTGCGACAGGTATACATGTAATTGGCGCCCATAAAAACACAACAGGAAACGGTCTTCGTGGGATAATGGATGAGCCACGGATTTCCAGCAGTTTGCGTTCCTCTAACTGGATTGCTACTGAATACAATAACCAGAGTTCACCATCTACCTTTTACGCGTACGGTGGATTGGAATCGCAGAGTAGAGTTGATTCTTCTAGTAATGCTAAACCGGCAGTAAAGGTGAGAGGGGGAGTCAAGTTTAGATAATTAATGACGAATAATTTAAATTAAGAATAATGCAAGTAATTTTCTTTAATAAAAAAACCGAGAAATTCTTCAATTCCGTGGAAGAGCAATTCAAGCCAAGACTTCGAAAAACTTTTGAACTTCTTGAAGAACGTAATGCAAAGTTAGAAATGCCCCACTCCAAACCTTTAGGTAAAAATCTTTTTGAATTGCGGATAGTAGGAACTGTTCACATAAGATTTATATATACTTTCCATTTGAATATTATTTGGATACTTCATGGTTTTATAAAGAAAACAAACGAGATTCCAAAAGAAGAAATAGGTTATGCACATAAACAACGAAAATTACTCTTGCAATAATATAACGGATCGGTTATACTATTTACATGATTAAATACAAAAGGGAAAAGTATAATTCTTTTCAAGATTTAAGCGATAGATGGATGAAGAAAAAATCATACCAACAAGCTTATGATGAGCTTGAATTTGAGTTCGCTTTAATTAGAGCTATTATAGATGCTAGATTAAAAAAGGGAATTACTCAAAAAGAATTAGCCAAGAAAATGGGAACCAAACAATCTTCCATTGCCCGTTTTGAGTCTGGTAGATATAATCCAACATTGGCTTTTGTCCAAAAGCTTGCGAATGCCGTAGGGACTAAAATCAAAATCGCCTAATATCGAATTTAATATTTTAACTTTTAATTAACTATCATGGACGAAATAAGATTTAATCAAGCACCACAAGAAGAAGGGCAACAGGAACTGC
>CAYXQM010000023.1:0-6098 GCA_964467495.1 uncultured Candidatus Saccharibacteria bacterium
TTGACTGCCGGGACAATCATTTTTTGCACTTCTTCCCACTCTTTTTCACTAATTGCACCAGCTTCTTTTGACGTTCTTAGTCTCTCTATGGTTTCTAAAGATTTAGTTAAGTATTGAATTGCCTTTTCTTTGTTGTCCATAAAAAAATATGAGTTACCAAGCGCATAATACAAATTGTGAATTTGCATATTAAACAGTGGCGCATTATACATAGGATTGTCTGCAAGTTTTAAAAGATTTTCTGCGTTTTCTAAAACATCAATCGCTTCTTTATACATTCCCTTGTAGTGTGAATAAGCCATACCCAAAGAAATAATTGTTGGTACACGATTAGGTTCAAGCTGTAAAGCTTCTTTAAAATCTTTTATTGCTTGTTCAAAACGACGGTGCGTTGAAAGGTCGTTCCCCCTCATTGTAAGCCACAAGGCCCTCGCTGAACTCACTTTTTCGGCATCAAATTGTCGATCTATCTCCTCAAATGCGACTCTCTTTTGAGATTCAAAGTCTGTCCCAAAAATTTTAGATAAAAATCCCATGGATAAAATTTATTGTAGTTTCCCTCATTGTAATTTTTTCTTTCGTAAGTTTATTATTTAATATCCTGCCTCAAATAAGTTGTTTTAATATGCCTATTCCAAAAGACCATACAAAACCAATTATTATGGCGGCAATAGCTAATCCTTTCCCCTTTTCTTTAGTTTGTTTAATCTGAACCAAGGCGATAATGCCTAGAATAAGTCCAGCCAACCCGGCTAATCCAAGACCAAAAATTGAAATAATAGATAAAGTCAAACCGATAATCGAGGACTTATTATATTTTGGTTCAATGATTTTTATCTCATCCATAAATATTTATTTAATTGTTAAATCTGACTCCTTTTCTACTTTCAAAATAGCCTTGTTTTGGGGAAAAGGCAAGATTGAAAAGAAAATGAAAACCGTCTTAGAGACAAATTTAAGTTTAATTTATTTTGATCACTAGCTCACAATCCTAGGTCTGATTTTAATGCTAAATAAGTTAAGGTTTCCGGCTTGATATAATCGGCAAGTTCTAGTAAGAAGTCTTCTACGCGTCCTTGATAACCACACTGTTGCATAATTGACGATTGCCGTGCTTTAGCGTCCCCGTTTAACTCATCTTGAACTTTAGAAGTAACCATTTCTTTGGAAATTTGGCTTTTAGAACAATATAAATCAATTATTTCTGAAGATAAAAGGTAATTTTCAATACTTCTTCTTGATAGAAAAAGCTGTGTAGCATCTTGAGATTTATGCGATTTTATCTCCTCCTCTGTTAAATCGTCCCTATCGACAACACTGTAAATTTCTTTGATAGACCCTGCCTCTTTTATAATTTTAAATAACAATTCCCCAGATTTTTGTGCAGAAGTTTTATTATCGCCAGATATGAAAAGAACATCCTTGCCGCTAAAAATTTTATCATAAACCCTCTTATCAAACTCTTTCTTTAATGAATCAGCCGGGGCGTTACGAGAACCCTCGCAGATTATTATTTTAGAAGGCGTAACCATTTCAGCAAGATCTTCAATGGCAACAGTAAAAATTTCTCTAATTTTTTGCGGAGTTGATTCAATTGGTTTTACCTCTTGTAAGACATCAAAATTTTTATTCGTAAAATCGAGAATAGCAACCTTCGAGGGATCTGCCCTAAATAACTCTAAGGCCCCTCTTATAAATCCAATACTATGTGTTGCGACCCAAATTTGACAAGTTTCGGGCGTTATACGATAAGTCTCTTTTAGAAGATTGCGCTGAAGGCTTGAGTGCATATGAAGTTCTGGTTCATCAATAGCTATGACTGTATTATCGAATTCTTTTGTTTTAATGATTAAATCTAAAAGAATATCAAATGCCCCCTTCTCACCGGAAGATAGATTCTTATATGGAAAGTTTTTAGAAGATCCTTTTGTGAAGAGAAACTGTCCATTTATTAACGGATTCCCCACTCCTTCTAAGATAAGGTCGGGAAAAACTTTTTGCATAACTCTTTTCACTTCCCCGATTAACTCTTCTCTTAGCTCTGGCACTGACAGGTTATCTTTATTCTGAGAGTATAATTCTTTCACGGTTGTTCCGATTAAACGTTCATAATTATCTTGGACGCGTTTGTCTAAGTCTATCATTTTCTTAGGGCGTATGGTGTCTTTGATTAATTCGTCCTTTGTTTGTATAGAACTTGTGTGAAAATCTGGATCGTGCCGATAAGATGAACGTAAATAGAAAGAATTCATTGGAGCTAAAATCGTTTTAGAGAAACTACCCAAATCACTTTCAATCGTAGCCAACCAATCACTATTTACATCTTTTCTTAAGTAAGTATTATCTTCTGTTCGTCCAGGTTTACTTCTGCAACCGATTTGTTCAAATATATCGAACACAGAGCTTTTACCACAACCATTAGGACCAACTAAAACCACTAACTTGGCATCGGATAAATCCCTTAAATTAATTTTTAAGTTTGTAAATCTTTTGAAATTCGATACCTCTAGATAGGTAACTTTCATAACTGTTTTGGCCTTATCTTATATATAGGTGCATCGTGATTATTTTTTTGTTTCATCATTTCTTCCCTAAAAAGATCTTTCTCTCTCACAGAAAAAATATCTAATAATGTTTGCCCATGCGGGATTGCATTAAACTCTTCGTAGCCAACTTCTTCAATATTATACCACCCTCCAAGTTCATCAAGAGTTTCTGGATCTGGAACATGATGCTTTTTCCCGTCTTCCCAGATAATATATACTTCATTTGCTAATTCACCGTTCAAAAACTTTAATCTTATTTTCCTACTCTCGCTTAGTTTTTTAAATGAATTTTTAATTTTAAATCTACCCCTGTATTTATCAGGATAAATATCAATATTGCCCCAGTTAAATCCTAATAATTTAAATGTTAAGTAGTCTTGAAAACCTCTTAAGACACCTGACTCTGTTTCGATATAGACCGTATTTATATCTATTCCATCGAATCGAATCAGTCTTGTGAATGAAGGATCTTTTAATGACTCTCTCTGCTTTTTAACTATCGTTTCCCAATTATCCTTTATCTTTTTTAATTCTGCTATAGTGTATCCTTTCGATTGAGACGGTTTCGAGTCAACTTCATTATGATGATTTAAACATAGGATAATAAGATTAGATTCTCCATAATTTTGGTTGTTTCCATCAATGTGCGCGATTTGAACCCTTTGCGTAGAGTCGTAACAAATAGAGCAAGTATGATTGGCCTTGAAGAGAACTTCCGCTTCGATGTTTTTGGGAGTAGGTATTCGTTTCATGAAGAATAAATTCAATTCTGTATATTAGTTTTCTTCTAAACAATATCTGAAAGTATTATTATTTAATACAGAAAGCCTCTAGGCTTCTTATTATAGACTATTATTTTTACCTGAAAATAACAAGATAATGCAAAATAAAAACTGCCTGGCAATAGGCAGTTTTAACTTAGTTATTTAACGCCTTAACAAACAATCCCCGTTTCGATCTCTTCAATTAGTCCCTTTTCACACTTAGGACAAGGTTTTCCGATCAACTCAAATACTGTCTTTACATTCTTTGAATTACAATAAATACATTTTCTCTCGTCTTTTCTCATTACTGCTCCATAAGAATATCTCCATGACTCCTTAGAGTCTTCAGCATCTCCTATATCCAATTCCAGCCGCTTCAGACAATCAAGGCATAAGCAATCCGAATTAAATCCCGTGGTTGTATCTATCCCCTTTCTCCGTTTACCAGGTTTAATATTACCGAATATTGATGTCCTCGTTGGTTCAAAAAATACTCTCATTTCGCCTGGATGAGGAATAGGTATTCTTTTATTTTCGTTGTTCTCTATATACGCATAACCTCCCCACCCTTCTGGGAGCGAGAAACTACATTTATTGCATTTATATTTATTTATCGAAGGCATTTTAACGATCTTTTTATAATTTTTTTTCCTGTTCTTTCTTTTCCTCTAACGCTCCTATATATAATCTTCGTAAATTTTTTAGTTTATCATCTGTTAATTTTTTCTCACCAACAGACATTTTTTCATCCATAATCTTTTGTTTCTCTTTCCAATTCTGATCCCTCTCTTCTTCACGAGTAATAATTTTTCTATCTTTATGAGTTATCTGAAAAATAAGAACTATAATTAAAGTCCAAAATATAATCATCCCGAACCGACCAAACCGCTCTAGTCCTCCAAATAATATACCAATGGCAAACAAAATAGCAATTGCAGCCCAAATGCCCCAAATTGTCTCTGCGATTTTCTTAACTTTTTCTTTCATACCTTTTATTATTTGATTTTGACGGAAAACATAAAGCTCCGGCGTTTACCTCTTTACCGAACTTTATAGTATATATCCAGTAGTGATGGTGAGTATGCAGAGGATGTCTCTTTTAGCTTTCCTGCCACGAACAAAAACCAACATACACTCTTCTATTTAACTACAAACTCTTCCCTATCACTATCCCACACATAATGGTCCATACTTGATGATTCAGAGCAGTCTTTGTCCTTTCCGTCTTTCGTAAGAGTACAAGACTTTTTAGCCATTTTAATATCTACGGCTGAATCGTCTGGATAATTTCCATTCATTATATCTATTCTCCAATATAGGTTTTTACCATCATAATCTAATGCATAGCTTTCTGATGGATAAGATAACACCATTTTCATTTTCCCAGATCGTCCTAGGGCATACCATTCATCATAATTATCCTGCATTCCAGTTCCCCACCTTAAAATCCTTGTCACAACAAGCCAGTCATGTTTATAACCTTTAACTAAACGATAATACGGCCACTCACGGGCTGGATTTTCAACTGAAAGCGTAGTTACGATTTTATCTGTTTTATCGTCCAAAAAGATAAAATTCCTACTGAAAAAATATGTGCTTGTAAGTATTTTCAACTCTGTTCCATCTATCCCCAATCTCGCAGTTTCGGTTTCTTCTATTTCCAGCTTCACGGTTCCGGGCTCGTCTATTAACGGCGTAGATGTGAGTTGATGTACAAACCACCCAAAAGAGAATAATCCCACAGAAAAAATCGCCAGTATGCCGATATAAAGAAGTTTATTTTTCATGCTTATTATTAGTGTAAGAGAGCATAAATACTGCAACAACAATATCCAAAATAGTCCACAATCCTTTATTCAAATAAATAGGCGCAATTGGATTAAAAAGTATTGTTATGGCAATCATAACCCACATCCAACCAGTCCTTTTTTCTTTGTACGATTGATATGCATTCACAGCCCCGACTATAGTAATCACCCAACGAAGAATCTGATAATAAACATATGGCCATCCCGAAAAGACTCCAAGGAGAAGCATAATTCCGGCGATAATGACGAATGTTTTATGATGGTTCATTTTTTATTCTACTCTTTTGAGGAATTGTTTGCGATAAATAAACCTCCGATACCGATAGCCCAAATTATGAAGTACATAACGGGAAAAACGCCCTCCTCAAGCCAATAGATAAGGGGAAATGCAACTACCCCTGGCACAAAAATAATGCCTGCAATCACTCCCCCAACGCTCCACCAATGATAAAAACTGCTTATCATAAAGAACCACAGCACGATACCAGCACCTATCCATAATATTGTTCCTAACTTTTTCATATTTTTTATTTTGATTAGTTAATTATTTTAATAGATTTTTAGCAAAATAATTCATACCCGCCTCCCAATAAGATAACAGGTCATTAATATTAGGAGTATCTTCTGTGAGAGGTAGAAGTGGGTCACAGAGTTTTACGTCAGAATTGGTATTGGTAAAGTAATCTTCGGGAAAATTATCGTAGTCAGTATCCCTCATTGTATAATAATCAGTAATTGGCCCATTTGGATATCTTCGACCATTTTCATCAGTATCTGTGATTATTTCCATTTCAAAAACAAGAAAATTCTTTAATAAGGGTTCACAGGGATCGTGCGTTACGAATGAATAATAAAAAGTAACGGAGCTATTTTTTTCAGATACAGTTGCTTTTATTTCTGCGTTTGGTGTACCTTTAATTTTTTGAATAATTTTGGTAAAGATTTCTGGCGTAAGACTAACGTAGTCCCATTTTGGTCCA
>CAYXQM010000024.1:0-6078 GCA_964467495.1 uncultured Candidatus Saccharibacteria bacterium
CTGTAGCTAAAAGATTTTTGGATTTAGATTTTACAATGTCTTTTACTGGCGTGATCACTTTTACGCGTGATTATGATGAGGTTATAAGATTTATTCCTCAAAATTCTATAATGTCGGAAACCGATGCTCCGTTTGTTGCGCCAGTTCCTTATCGGGGCAAGAGAAATGAACCAGTCTACGTGGTTGAGGTAGTCAAAAAGTTAGCGGAGTTAAAAGGTAAAAATGAAGAAGAAATGGCAGATATTATTCTAGAAAATGCAAAAAGAATCTTTAATTTGCATCCATAATGTTTTTGTGATAGTTTGACCATACCAAACCCGAGGCTGTCTTTATTATAACTAGCCTCTGCCCCCGAGAGGGAACCCGTTTGGATAATTTATGCTTGAAGAAAAAGACAATTTAGAAATTTACGAATTAGGGTATCATCTTTTACCGACAGTTCAAGAAGAAGATGTGCCGGCAGAAATATCTAAGATTAATTTTGTAATATCCGAAAATGAAGGGAATATTATTGGAGAAGGATTGCCTTCCATGCGTCAGCTCGCTTATGAGGTGGTAAAAAAAGTAGAAACTAAAACTTTAAAATTTAACAAGGCCTATTTTGGTTGGGTTAAATTTGAAATAGACAGATCGCAAATTACAAATATAAAAAATCAGATTGAAAGCTTACCGAGTGTTTTGAGGTTTATAATTATTAAAACTGTCAGAGAAAATACCATGTATACTCCCAAAGCTCCGGTGTTTAAGAAAGAAAAACCAAGAGAAGAGATTTCCCAGAAGACAGAAGAAAAACAGAAAGCTTCCAAAGCTGAAATAGATAAAAGTATTGACGAGCTTTTAATTAATGAAAATTAAAATTAACTAATATGTATATCAACAAAGCGTTCATTTATGGCAATCTAACCAGGGATCCAGAGTTGAAGTCTTTACCGTCCGGCTCTCAAGTGTGTGAATTTGGAGTGGCTACTAATAGGGTTTGGAAAGATAAAAATGGGGCCAAACAGGAATCAGTCGATTATCACAATATTGTTGTTTTTGGCAGGCAAGCAGAGCTTATAAAGCAATATTTGCACAAAGGCAGCGGGGTCTTTCTGGAAGGTAGAATCCAAACTAGAAGTTGGGATGCTCAGGATGGTACCAAGAGATACAGAACCGAGATTGTGGCTGACAGAATTCAATTTGGGCCTAAGAGCGGCGCTACTGGCGGCGGGTCATATGAACAAAAAACATCAGAAAAACCACAAGAAAAGGAAACCGAGAGTCCAGCCATAGAATACCCAGAAGAGGAAATAAATTCAGAAGACATCCCGTTTTAAATTTTTAACTAAAAATATGACAAACAAACAAACTTGTTATTTTAAACAAAACGCCATCAAACATGTGGACTATAAAGACACAGAACTTTTGAAAAAGTTTCTTAATCCTCACGGGAGAATTCTTTCCAAAAAGAAAACAGGTGTTTCCGCTGAATATCAAAAGAAACTTTCTCTGGCTGTCAAACGTGCTCGCTTCATGGCTTTACTTCCATATGTGAGCAGATAGCTACACCCGCGAAACATACTCACCGTTTTCGGTGTTGACAACAATAGTGTCGCTTTCGTTTACAAAAAGGGGAGTATTGATTGTGGCACCGGTTTCTACTTTAACAACCTTATTACCACCTTGGGCGGTGTTACCTCTCATACTTGGGGGTGCTTCCACTACTTTTAATTCTACTTTTATGGGCATCTTGATGCCGATGATATTGTTGTCAAAAACCATAGCTTTTGCGACAGCATCTTTTTTCAAAAATTTTGCTCCATATCCTATTTGTTCTTCGTTTAGAGAAAATCTTTTTGAAGGATCATCATCTTCGTGGAACCAATATTCATCTCTTTGTGTATAAATAAATTTTATATCTTTGTATTCTATTTCCGCTTCTTCCGCTTTTTCTGACTGATGGAAAGAGTATTCGGTTATTCTGCCCGTAATCAAACTTCTTAATTTAGTGGCATTAACAGGCTTTCTCTGTTGTTTCCTAAAAACATGGCTCGCCAAAACCTCCCACGGTTCGCCGTTATAAATAATAAACTTCCCAATTGTTATCTGGTTATATTCAAGCATAACAAAGCCACATGATGTGGCAGAATCATTCTAGCATTTTTTACAATTCTTTCAACTTTACTTTAATTTCCTTGAGAATTTCCCCAGAGAGTTTTTTGTCATCTTTTAACATTTGGCGAGCGGCGTCATAACCGCGGGCCAGGGGAGTATCGCCATATTTATAAGAAGCTCCTGATTTTGAAATTATATTGAATTTTTCTCCGAGGGCGAGAATTTCTCCCTCTTTTGAAATACCTTCGTTATACATCAAATCAAACTCTGTCTGTTTGAACGGCGCGGCCACTTTGTTTTTAACAACCTTAACTCTCACCCTACCCCCCATGACTTCATCTCCTTTTTTAATTTGAGCAATTCTTCTTATGTCGAGGCGGACAGAGGTGTAAAATTTAAGCGCCTTACCTCCCGGGGTAGTTTCCGGATTACCGAACATAACACCAATCTGCATTCTGATTTGGTTTATAAAAATGACTACAGTTTTAGATTTGGCCACAATGGCAGTAAGTTTTCGCAGGGCCTGAGACATAAGTCGTGCCTGCTTGCCGACGTGATAAGCTCCCATATCTCCCTCTATTTCATCTTTTGGTGTTAGGGCAGCTACAGAATCTACTACGATGACATCAATTTTGCCGGAACGGACAAGTGAATCTACTATCTCAAGCGCCTGCTCGCCATTGTCTGGTTGAGAAATAAGTAACTGATCTATCTTCACTCCCAATCTTTTTGAATATTCTGGGTCCATAGCATGTTCGGCGTCAATGAAAGCGCAAACGCCACCCTGCTTTTGGGCTTCTGCTATGATGTGTAGAGCCAAGGTTGTTTTACCGCTTGATTCTGGTCCAAATATTTCTACGATTCTGCCTCTGGGCACTCCACCCACCCCCAAGGCGGCGTCCAGCCCAATAGAACCTGTGGGTATGACGTTAACATCAACGTGGGGCTTATCACCCAACATCATTATAGAATCATCTCCAAACTTAGTTTTTATTTCCCTAATGGCGTCTTCCACCCTGGAGTCGCCCCTTTTCATCTTCTCTTCTTTTGTTTCCTTTACTTTTTTAGCCATATTTTTGACGTTAATTTTCGTTAGTAGTAGTACTTTGTCTATAATATATTCTTATCGTCTTTTGAACTTCTTTTTTAAAACGATCTCGGACCTTAAGGGTTATTATATTAAACCCCGGAGAAAGGAGCAATTGCTCTTCAAAGACCCCTTCGATATCGGCGAATATGGGCCTTTCGTTGAGACTCAAAAAGGTCATGTTCTCAACTCTTCCTTTAAGGGTGATCGTGTTCTCTGTGGTTTCAGTTTCCGGCAAAAGCGGAGTAAAAATTTCTATGGACGGTCCAAGTATCAGATTTCTGGCATTAAATACTCCGTAAAGAATAACCAAAAAAAAAGATAAAAGAATTACGAACTTTCGTATATTAAAGCCGCCTGTGAATTTACATTTGTCCATCTTCTGGTTTTGGTTCCGGGTCTTGGTCTGTCACGAACCCTTCTTCTGATTTAATAAGAACTTCTCGAGGTTTTGCTCCGTCGCCGGCGCTTATGACGCCTCTCTCCTCTAAAATATCGATTAATCTGGCTGCTCGGGCATATCCTATGCGTAGTTTTCTTTGAAGATACGAAGTGGAAGCTTTGCCGGCACGAATGACAATCTCTCGAGCTTCTTCGTAGAGATCATCTTCTGGAGAATCATTGCCGACCATAGATTCAAATATTGTATTCTTGGATTTTTCGGCTTCCATATTTATGTCTGTCGGGATCTCATCTTCCGTACTCTTAGCTAGATACTCGGACACCTTCTTCACTTCTCCTTCTGATATATACGGCGATTGAAGTCGAATAGGTTTGGACATTTCTCCGGAAAGGTAAAGCATATCACCAGCGCCCAAGAGTTTTTCTGCCCCAGCACAATCCAAAATAGTCCGAGAATCAAATTGGGAAGCTACTTGTAGAGCAATACGAGCTGGGATGTTTGCTTTGATTAGTCCAGTAATAACATTGACAGAAGGTCTCTGGGTTGAGAGGACCAAATGAATCCCGACGGCTCTGCTCATTTGGGCTAGGCGGATAATAGCTGACTCCAACTCTCTTGGATAGGCCTGCATAATGTCGGCCAACTCGTCCATGACGATTACAATGTAAGGCATAATATCCAACGTCTCTTCCTCGGCGACTTTCGGGTTCTTTTTCAATTTTTCCAAGTGGGGGGAGAGGATATTCTTGTGATATGACTCTATATCTCTGACTTTATTTTTTTCCAAAATATCATACCGGCGCTCCATTTCTTTGGCTGCCCACTTTAGGGCCATGATAACTTTTTTGGCGTCTGTTATAACCGGGGTTAGAAGATGAGGAATTTTGTTATAAAGGGTAAGCTCCACTCTTTTGGGGTCTATCATTATAAATTTTAAATTTTCCGGTGAATTACGGAACAACAAAGAATTTATGATGGCGTGAATGGTTACTGATTTGCCGCTACCGGTAGCCCCGGCTATTAAAAGATGGGGCATCTTGCCTAGGTTGGCAAAAATAGCCGAGCCAGAAATGCTTTTCCCTAAACCTATAACCAGGGGCTTTTGAGAGTCGGTATATTCGCTTTGAGAAAGAAGGGAAGCCAACCCAACCGTGGTCTTAGTCATATTCGGTATCTCTATCCCCACCAAAGACTTTCCGGGGATAGGGGCTTCTATGCGCACTGGGTGGGCGGCCAAAGCCAGTTCCAGATTATTTTGCAATCCTAGTATACGAGAAAGTTTGACCCCCTCGGCGGGCTTCAAAGCGTATCTGGTTACGGAAGGACCGATAGATATTTCATCCATCTCAACCATAATGCCAAAGTTTTGCAAAGTTCGTTTAATAATGTTGGCATTGGCTTTGATGTCGCCAACCTCCGGCCTGCCCTTATCTCTTTCTAATAAATGTAATGGCGGGGGAGTGTAAGGTTTAAGTAAGATGTTGTTTTTAAGAATCCCGAACTCGCTGCTACCTTCCATTTGGAAGGGTCTATTTTTGCTAATGACGGGGACTACCGGCGGAACAATCTTATCCTGATAATCTTTTGCTGGTTCACTGCTGTCTATTATTTTGGCTTCGCTTTCTGGCCCTTCTTTTTTGCCTCCAAAGATTCCAAAAATAGAAGAGAAATTTATTGGCGCATCAAAAATACCTATAATAGTAAGAGCTCCCAAAATAACGGCCGTAACGTAAACATCAAAAAGTTTTACCAAGGGTTGATGCAATAAATTTCCTACGAAACCTCCTTTACTTTTAAAAATTAGATCCAAGAGGGCTAGCGAGGCAATAAAAAACAGAGATGCTCCGATGAACTTAGTTTTGCCAAAAGATTGTTTTACTGATCTGGTAAACGATATCCCCAAGGTCAGACATACCGTTGGTATCAGAAAATAACCAAAACCGAAAAGTATAGAGAGTATTCCACTATCCCCATATATCTTTCTGCCCACGAAACCCGCTTTGTCGAAGGCGGCTAGCATAAAGAAGACAGACAAAACAAAAAAAGCTATGGCAAAGATCCATGAAGTAGTCTCGTTTTTTAATCTGCTTGACTGAGCAGGGGTTTCTTTTTTGATTTTTTTTCTTCCCATATGTAAACATAATAACACATCAAAATTTTCAATGATTCTAAAAAAGTGAAAAACTAGGGTTATTCCTTGACTTATTATAAAAGACAGAATATCCTTGCATATAGGACTAGTTTCTTACCCTTGACTTTTTAAGTCCAATAGGATACAATATAAAGGACATTTATAGATTATAAAAGACTAAACATTTTAAGAGTGGATGTCTTATATGAACGGATTAATGCAAAAAAAGACTGATTTTATGAATATTTATAACAGGTCTCATCGATTGGTGGCTGCGATTTTTACTATTGCCAATTTGATGGAAGAGAATGAAGAATTGCGGACAAAAATAAAAAAATTGTCATTGGAACTTGTCTCTATGTC
>CAYXQM010000025.1:0-6061 GCA_964467495.1 uncultured Candidatus Saccharibacteria bacterium
GATATGCCCGGCACTTACTTCCTGTCCCATGGGGCTTACCGGCGGGTACACATTTCGCATCCAAAACTCTATGTTTATAAAGAGAGTATCGTCTTTCGAATCTGACATTGGTAACTTTGATTCCAAGCCCCCTTGCACTCGGGTTGTTATGGCCTTGTTTCCTTTGGTGACGTCATATCCCATATCGCGACCAAAGGTAGCACCTCCGTTCAATTCTTCCCGATCAGCTTGGTGGACAATGTCTGCCGTTCGATGCTCGGTTTTCTTTTCTGATCCTGAAGCGATGTCGTAAAATATTCGTGTTTGCAATACTTCAGGTAAAGCCTTGATTTCTTTTCTTCCAATCATGGCAGGCACTAAATAGAGGCTTGTTTTTAGACCTATCCCCACATCTTCCAACTCTTTTTCTGAATAGCGTCCCAAATCATGCCCCAGGCATGCCAAAACGACCTCCAACTTTTCTGCCTCATTCATATCTCCATATTCTTCAAATATGCGAATGGCGGAAGAAACATTGTTGAGGTAATGGGAAAGCTCATGACCGGGAGATTTGGAACTCTTCAGTTGTTTAAGTTGCTCATACACTTTCTCTAAAGTTTCTCTAATTAATTCCGTATTGACTTCTGCCCAGATACCCAATTCTTCTTCTGTTTCTTGGCTGAAGAGTCTTGATAATTCAGATTCGTTAAATCTCCCTTTTAACTTTTCAGCGATTGTACTAAGCATCTTGCCGTGGCGCGAGCCATATTCGCGAAGTAATTCATCCGTCGGCTTTGGTACATATCCTTCCCGGTTCATAATATTTATTATTATAGTTAAAAATCCGAATTTATGAAAACTACGTCGTTGCCATTTTTTTCGATACAATGCAGGTCAGCATTTTCAAGTTTTGATATTATTCTTTTAACTTCAATTTCTCCGATGATAATCGGATGAAACTCAATTATCAAAACAGAAACTTTTTCAGAAATTACGTTAATTTCATTATCAATAAGAGCCACTTCTGATCCTTCAATGTCGACTATGAGATTGATTTTTTTAAAGCCCTTCGCAAGCGCCTGAAGCGTAATTCCCTGGACAGAGATTTTTTGAGGTGTTTTCTTATAAAGGCCTCCATCCTCATAATTTGTACTTACGTAATAATCAACATTATTTTTGTATCCCAGAGCTTTATTTACTATACTGAAATTGCAACCGTTTACTTTTTTGTTTTTTTCTAGGACAGGGATAATATATGGATTAGCTTCCACCACTATATGTTTATTCCCGATTATCTTATCGGTAATACAAGCTGTAACACCGATACATCCGCCAAGCTCTATCAAGGGCAGGTTTCTGGACAGATATTTTTCTGCAAATAAAATTGGGTGTTCTTCGTACGAGCCAAGGCCAAAAAGAAGACGGCTTTTTCTTTTCATTTGGATATATGGGTTATCAAATGAAAAGACGGCACTTTTGTAAATCAATCTATTTTTTCTTAACAATTCGAATAATTTTCCGAAAACCCATTCTTTTTGGACTCTAAATTTACGCCATGCAAATCTGAATGGAAATGTAAAAATCTTTTTCAAAACAATCGAAATCCCTTCATTTTTATATGTATCTTTGATTTTTGATAATAATGTATTTATCATTTCATTTTTTAGTTTGGTCTTCCTTCCCGGTTTTCCATTCAAGGTTTGTGTATAAAAAACCAGCTCTCTTAGGGTGATAACTCTTGTTTTGCACATCCAATTTAGTGTTTATGATCTCGAACTTAATGACGGCATCTGGGTCAGATATATTTCTATCTGTACCTATTCTTATCTGTGCTATATATACGCCTTCTTTAAATATGGGAGTTGGCAACTTAACCTGACTCCGATACTTGCCGGGCGGTCTATTGTATCGAAAATTTTCATTTGTATCAGTATCAAACGACTGGAGCAAATATGTCCCGTCCTTGGATATGAGGATATCTACACTCATGGTGGGAATTTCTTTTTTAATTAAATATTCTACGTTAAGAAAAATGTCTCCCCCCATTTCCATTGAGGATATTTTATTACCACTTGCATCCTCAAGCCAGATTTTAGTAATACCAGCCTCATCATTTTTAGGAGACAGCACTACTTCGCTTTTGTTTGTCTGGCCGGAAATATAATCACTGATAACATCAGAAGTTTTTCCTATTTTAACCACTTTGCCTTTTTCTAAAAGAATACATCTCGAACACAAAGTTTGTATGGCCCCCATATTATGACTTACAAATAAAATAGTGCGGCCCTGGGTTTTGGTAATTTCATCCATCTTACCCAGGCATTTTTTTTGAAATTCCATGTCACCAACCGACAAAACTTCATCAACCAGTAAAATATCTGGCTCCATATGGGCGGCTACGGAAAAAGCTAAGCGGACATACATACCACTTGAATAGCGCTTAACAGGAGTGTCTAAAAATTTATCTATGCTCGCGAACTTTACTATTTGATCAAATTTTTTGACAATCTCCTTCTTCTTCATTCCCAAGATTGCCCCATTCAGAAAAATATTTTCGCGGCCTGTAAGTTCAGGGTGAAAGCCAGTACCAACTTCCAAAAGAGAACCAACCCTACCTCGCAATATTATTTCGCCTTCCGTTGGAGGAGTAATTTGAGAGAGGATTTTAAGCAAAGTTGATTTACCGGCGCCATTGGCTCCGATAATGCCAATTACTTCGCCTTTTTGAACGGTAAAATTAATATCTTTCAAGGCCCAAAATTCTTCTTTTTTCTCAAAACCGGCCACTTGTCTAGCTTTTGTTTTTAGAAAAGAAAAAGGGGACTTGATGACATTCATTAAAACATCACGCAGAGCCACATAATCGCCCTTCATATGAACGATGTTATATTTTTTACCTATGCCTTTGGCCTCGATTATAGGCTCTGGATTTTCGTTGTTTTTTGTAGGGTTTCGCATGATTTTCGTCGTATTAGATTATATCCGCGAAATACCTTTCGGTTTTTTTAAAGATATATACGCCAAATATCAAAAGGGCCAGGGTACCCCAAAGCGACATATTTATAAGCAGCCAATTAATTGGGGCGGTGCCGAGTATGGCCGCTCTAGCGCTTTGGATAACACCCATCATGGGATTAATAGCTAATAGGTATGAATATTTTCCGGCAATAGAAGCCGGATAAATAACAGGTGTTAGAAACAACATAATTTGTATGAAAAATGGTAGAGCATATCTAACATCTCGGTACTTAACATTTATAGACGCCAGAAAAAGCCCGAATCCAATGGAGGCCATAAAAGTAATAAGTAGTAGTAAGGGTAAAATTAAAAGTCCCGAAATGTGTGGCATATATCCATAATAAAACATCAGGCCGATTAGTATTACGGTAGCAATCAAAAAATCTACAAACTTTGTTATCACACCCGACACCGGTAAGATAAGTCTGGGGAAATAAACTTTGGTGATTATTGATTGGTTACCTACAAGAGAGTTGCTGGTTTCAGAAAGAGCGCTTGAAAAAAATTGCCAAAACAAAAGTCCTACATAAACAAAAATCGGATAAGGCACTCCGTCGGATGGCATTTTAGCCAGCCCACCAAAGAACACAGAAAAAACCACCATAGTGATAAAAGGTTGAAAAATAGCCCAAGCTACGCCTATAAAGGTTTGCTTGTATCGCACCTTCAGATCTCTCCAAGAAAAAAAATATAAAAGCTCTCTGTACTGCCAGAGTTCCTTAATGTCTTTCATGCTGAAAGTTTTGCGAGGTTTTATGATCGTGTGTTCCATAAACTAAAACATAATAACAGAATTCAAAGCTTTTTTGAAGTCTTTTTTATTTGTTGTTACTTTAGTATTATAGAGTATATGTCAAACAATCAACTTAAATACATCGTGTTGGCAGGGCTTTTCGCTATACCGTTTGTGCCACTAATGGTGACACCATCACTTTTCTTTCCTTTTATTACCGGCAAAGCTTTTATTTTTAGAATCCTGGTTGAAATAATCTTGGCTTGTTATCTGATTTTGGCGGTAAGAGATGAAAATTATAGGCCCAAATTTTCTTGGATATTGTGCGCTTTTGCCACTTTTCTTTTGGTAATGGCAGTGGCTGACTTTTTTGGCCAAAATTCTTTCAAAGCTTTTTGGAGCAACTATGAGCGCATGGAAGGCTATATTACTTTACTTCATCTTGGGGCGTACTTTTTAGTAATGGGTTCAGTTCTGAAAACTCAAAGCGTTTGGAACAAACTTTTAGCTACCAGTGTGGGGGCTTCCGCTATTATGGCCATCTATTCTTTTTTTCAGTTGGCCGGCAAAATTACTATCAATCAAGGTGGAGTAAGAATTGACGGCACTTTAGGTAATGCTGGGTATTTAGGTATTTATATGGTTTTTCATATCTTTTTTGCCTCTCTGCTTTTTATGCGGGCAAAGAAGAATTGGCACAGAGTCCTTCTTTGTTTTTCTGTCCTATTGAACACAATAATTCTCTATTTTACCGCTACTCGAGGAGCCATCCTGGGGCTTTTGGGGGGCACCTTTTTGACTCTAATTTTTCTCAGCTTGAAGTCCGAAAAAGGTGCCGGTGTTAAAAAATTTGCTATTGGCGCCCTTATTGGTCTGTTGGCTTTGGTGGGAATATTTTTGGCCGTTAAAAATACTGAATATGTTAGAAATAATTATGTATTAAGTCGCTTTGCTTCGCTTTCATCTTCAGAATTTCAAACTCAAGGCAGATACTATGTTTGGCCGATGGCCATCAAAGGAATCATAGAGAAACCTATTTTAGGTTGGGGGCAGGAAGGCTTTAATTTCGTTTTCAATAAATATTACGACCCCCGCATGTATGGTCAAGAACCTTGGTTTGACCGAGCCCACAGCACGCCTCTCGATTGGCTTATCGCCGGCGGACTTTTGGGTTTTTTGTCTTACGTTGCTATCTTTTTGGCTTTATTCTTTTATATTTTTAAATCTCGAGATGATAGTTTGTCTAAAGAAGAAAAAGCTATTATGCTCGGACTTATCTCTGCCTATATTTTCAATAATTTATTTGTCTTTGATCAGATAGCCAGTTACATTTTATTTATGATTGTTATTGCTTATGCTCATGTCCATGCCGCGGAGGACTCTCTCCCTTTGTGGAATAAAATTTCTCTCAAACTCAAAAATATGTTGGAGAAAATTGGGGATAAGCGTTCTGTAATAGAAGCTCTCACTCTGGTTATTCTTATTTTGATTTTGTACTTTGCAAACTATCTTCCCTGGAGACAAAACAAAGATTTGTTGAATGTTTTAGCTCTAGCTAATGCTGGCCAAGTAACAACTATTGACGCCTATGCCAAACCTCTTAACGATGGGGGAATGGGTTTTTCTGAAAGTTTAGAACACGTTTCTCAAACTGCTATGAACCTAGCTGCCAACCTAAATGTTCCCGCCGATCTCAAGGACGATTTATTTAAAGAACTAGACCAGGATTTCACAAAATTTGTAGAAAGAGTTCCGAATGATGCGCGTTACAGACTTTTCTACGGCATCTTTCTTTCAAGATTTGGCTGGTACGGCCGAGCGGTAGAACAACTTAAGGAAGCCCAGAAACTTTCTCCTGACAAACAGGGCATTGCTTTTGAATTAGCAAGCAATCTTTTGTTGGACGGAAAAATCCAAGAAGCTCTTGAAGTAACCAGGCATGCTTACGAAGTTGAGCCGAATTACGAAGAAGCTAAGGTTGTCTACGGATTGGTGGCTTTAGCTTCGGGAGATACGACTCTCTCATCTCAAATATTAGCAGATGTTCCGGAATCAAGAATAATCTTTGATGACAGATATATCACAGTGCTTCTTTCTGTTGGTCGCTACCAAGATATCGTCAATGTTGCAAAAAAAAGGATTGAACTTGACCCTACAAATCTTCAGCACAGGATTACTTTAACTGCCGCCTACTTACAAGCGGGCAGGAGAGAAGAAGCTGTTCAAGCTATACAGGAAATCATACAATTAGACTCGACTTTTAAAGAAAAAGGAGAATATTATATTAGTGAAATAAGAGCCGGAAGAAATCCATAGTTATGCACACCTGAC
>CAYXQM010000026.1:0-5989 GCA_964467495.1 uncultured Candidatus Saccharibacteria bacterium
CTAAAAATATTGCTTCACAATTGTCCTCGGTGTGTGTCCATTCACGTCTCTGCAAGCCGTTGCCATAGATTTTGGCTTTTTCATTGCGGATGGCTAATTTCATGATTCGTGAAAAAAATTTTTCAGCGCGCTGGCCATAACCATAGTTATTGCTGCTTCTGGTTATTCCGTATTTAATTCCATAGGTTCGTCCCCAACCCATAATCAATTCTTCAGCTGCTGCCTTAGTAGAGGAATATGGATTGGAAGGTTTTAGCTGAGCTGTTTCTTTAAACGACCCTTCCAAAATGTCGCCATATACTTCGTCAGTTGAAATTTGGATAAATACTGGGCGCTGTGAGAGTTCTGTTTTGCGTATCAACTCGAGAAGATTATAGACGCCAATCAGGTTGCTTTTAAGAAATGGCGAATTATCCGTTATTGAATTATCCACATGAGATTCTGCAGCAAAATTTACAATAAAGCCTATACCTTCTGGTAAAGACTTAAGATCGCAGATATCTTTTTTTATTAAGGTATATTTAGGATTGTTTGTAAAAGGAATATCTTGTCTTACTGCATAAGTCATTTTATCAACATTTATGACCGTATAGTTTCTTTTAAGCGCCATTTCAATAAAACAACTGCCTATAAAACCAAGACCGCCGGTTACTAAAATTTTCTTTTTATCTAACATATAAAATATTTTGACCCTACTTTTTCTTTGTCTTTAGGGTTTTCATGTAGTTTGATGCCTCAAGGAGTTTTTCTATTGTCCCGACATCAAACCATGCCCTTTTTAATATTACCGATCTAAGTTTCCCATCTGAAATGTATTTATTATTTATGTCGCTGATTTCGTATTCACCCCGAGCTGATTTCTTCTGCCCAACCATTTTTTGAAAGACAGTATTATCATAAATATACATGCCGGTTACCACAAAATTAGATTTTGGTTTTTTAGGTTTCTCCTCTATTTTACGAATACTGCCATCCTTGTCTAATTCGGCTACACCGAAATGTTTCGGACCGCTCACTTTTTTAAGAAAAATGACGGCACCCTCTTTAAAATTTTTTATATACGGGATAATATCATCTTCAAAAATATTATCACCAAGATACAATAAACAAGAGTCGTCGTTAATATATTCTTTAGCAATACGCAACCCTTCGGCTATGCCCCCGGGCTGGTCTTGAATTCCATAAACAATCTGAATCTGCCCGCCAGTATTTTTTGACTTGAAATTAAATCCAGAACCTAGAAGACCCACAAAATTGTCCAGATGGTGGGGGGAAGTCACTATCATAATTTTATCTATGCCAGCAGACACCAATTTTTCAATTGCATAATATATAACCGGTTTATCATATACTGGCAAAAGATGTTTATTGGTGACTAAAGTAAGCGGATAAAGCCGCGTAGCTCTGCCTCCGGCCAAAATGACGCCTTTCATACAAGAAATAATATAGCACACCTTTACTTTGTTTTCTATATGTTATAAATTTGAGTTTATGGATAGAAAATTGAGAATAGGCATATTGGGTTGTGCAAATATTGCCGAGCGCCTTACTATAAAAGCTTTTCAGGCTATCTCAAATGCCGAAGTCGTCAGTATTGCCAGCCGTAATATAAATAAAGCTAAAGAATGGGCGATTAAATTTAATATTCCGACCGCAGAAACTTATGAGGATATAGTCAAAAATCCTGAAATCGATGCTCTCTATATACCGCTTCCAATTGGTCTGCATAAAGAATGGATACTAAAAGCAGCTAAAGCCGATAAACATGTATTGTCTGAAAAATCTCTTGCTCCAGATTTGAACTCTGTAAAAGAAATAATAAAGGTTTGCAAAGAAAATAACAGAGTGCTTTATGAAAATTTCACTTGTGATTATCATCCTCAACACCAAAAAGTTATTGAGCTTATGAGCGGAGGAGAGATAGGCAAACTACATGTTTTTCAAAGTACGTATGGATTTCCTTTAATAAATAATGGCGCTAATTTTAGATATGATAAAAATCTTGGCGGGAGTGCTTTAAATGAAAGTGGCGCTTATCAGGTTTATACCGTTCGTAAGTTGCTAAAAAAAGAACCAATTTCAATTTATGCCAACCTCTCATTTAGTAACGGAGTAGATATGAAAGGTTCAGTCATTATGGCATTTGAGAATAATTTTATCGCGACTTTCTCGTTTAATTTTGATGCTGTTTACCAGAACAATTATTCAGTATGGGGAAGTACTGGACTTATAAAAGTGGGTAGAGCTTATGCTATCGCGCCAGACTTCAAACCAATAGTGGAAATAATTAAAAATGAAAACAAGCAGGAGAAAATTACAGCCCTGGATTTACCTGCCCATAACCACTTTGAAACAATATTCTCTGAATTTTGTGATTTAGTTTTGAGTAAAGAAATTAAAAAAGAAAAAATAGAAGAAAAATATTTAGATATCCTAAATCAGGCCAAAGTTTTGGAAGCTATCCGCATTTCCTCTCATGAAAACCGCAAAGTCCAAATTTCAGAAATTAAATAAAAATTTTATAGACTCCCCAAAACAGCCCTAGCTAGTGCATTGATAACCAGATCAACTTTCAAAAGTTTTTTGATTTGGGGGAGGGTGAGCCAGATGAAGTCATCGGTGATTTTTATATCTTCATATTCTGGTACTTCCACAATCATGCATCGGTTAGTCTTGAGATAAAATCGGCTCGGGTCTTCCACCTGCTCCACATTTACAATTATCTTACCTTGTTTCTCTCCTTCTTCAAAATATTCTGAAAAGAGAGGTTTGTCGCCTCCGTGGGCCTGGGCAAGGTTGCTTGCTGTGGCTTGCAATGTTGGAGCGAGTTGAGGATTGATAACTGCTCCTGGTTCTGATTTTGCATACATTAAATATTGCATCATCCCGTTTCTTTTTTGCCTCAAAATTCCCAATATACCGCACTCATTCTGCTTTATCATCGGCTGAGTCCAGGAAACAACTTCTCTGCCTTTGGCACTGGTGACTCTTATACCTATCATGGTGAAAAATTTGCCTGATTCATGGCCTATGTTGCCTGTTTCTGAATGGGCTTGCCATTTATCCAAATCTTTTATGCCAATCTCTTCAACCTTGACGGAATAATCCTGCTTCTTTTTATTTAGCCATTTTAAAACATCCGCAATATCGGATTCATTAATATCGGATTTATTTGAATTTTTTTTTGTTTCTTTTTTCAATTTATTCAATTTTTCGTACATATCTTATTTGCAGTTTTTGTTTCCAAAGTCTTAAGATATTGGGTTTATCAACAAAACCGAATCTCCATCTTTTGCGCACAGCCAAAATCCTTTTCCAAGCATCTTCAACCATGTTGGTGTAAATCTTGTAAAGTTTTCGGTGAAAAATGTAAATTGGAACCGGTTTGATTCTGTCCTTCTCAATGTAAAATTTAAGACGGTGAAAATGATAGCATATCAACGGGTCTTCATCAACATAAAATCTACCGTCTCGCTTTGATATTTTCCAATTAAACATATTCCAACTGGCGATGTTTATACCCTTGTCTAAAATCTCGTAGACACCTTTGTATTTCTTGGGCCATTTTTCTATATATTTCTGATCCCCGAATCTTTCCGCTTCATATTTCAGATAGCACCAGTCTATACAATC
Organism: uncultured Candidatus Saccharibacteria bacterium; assembly: GCA_964467495.1. Classification (GTDB taxonomy): domain Bacteria; phylum Patescibacteriota; class Minisyncoccia; order Phycocordibacterales; family WO2-35-19; genus CAYXQM01. Next base: position 3,634 of record CAYXQM010000026.1, read on the forward strand.
TTTTCGCCAATCATTTATACACTGTCTGGAATTCTTATCCAATATAAATACCATAAAACCAGCATTGTATTTGCCGACTCGGTCGTTCATCCAATCTTTTTCTTTTGGGAAACGATGCGGATTAATCCCTATGGAACAGCTCTTTTCTCGCATTCTATTTATGAGTTCATCTGGCGGTAAAAAGAAAATAACATCGTTATCTAAGAACATCATAGCGTCTCCATCCGGAAGTTTTTTGGTGACGAAAGTGGCAAAAGCCGATTTCGCCGTAAAGACGAATTCTGCCTGATTTCGGTCGGGTTTAGTGGCCATAAGTTCGGAATCGCCAAGTTCATCTATGGTTATCAAATTTACGTTAGGCAGAGACAGTTCAGTCATTATTTCTTTAGTCTCTTGGTCTAAACATAGAAACCAATATGAATAGTTGCCAAATTTCGTCAGGGCATTATAAAAAGTCACAGCTCTGATAATATAATTCTTGTCAAAAATTGTAGCCATGTGTATTTTCATTGTCTGTAAAAAAGAAAATCATGATTATTAATACTGAAATTTTTGAAGCCAAACCCAGAAATTTTCCTTACGGCTTCCGAAGTATCTTTTAGAGAATAATCTGTAGCATGATGGTGAAATTCTACAAAAATCTGATCGTATTTTGCCAAGTCTTCTCTTTTTAACTTTTCTATCAAATCATACTCGGCTCCCTCTATATCAAGTTTTATATATTGAATTTTATGCAAATGCAAATAATCCGGCAATTTGCCCAAACTAATCGACTCTACTTCGTACGTTTTTATTTTATTGTTTTTTATATTTTTATGATCTCTCAAAATAGACCCACTCACATTCTCTTCGCTTTCATTAAATATTATTTTTCCGTTCTCTCGACTAATTGCGATGGTTTTGTGTGTGAATTTTCCAGCACTTTCTTTTACTAATTTTTCTAAACTTTCTTTATGTTTTAGGGTTGGGTCTATGCCGATAGCTTTTAATCCGTATTTTTTTATCATATAAACTGAAAAATCGGCATCAAAACCACAGCCAACATCAATTATTACTGAATCACTATTAAATTTATTTTTGGACAAATAGTAATTTGGTGTTTTGGGATTTGGAACGATGATACTTATACCTTTTATCTTGCCTGTCATAATTCTAAGTTCCTTTTTTATGTTTGGGATAAAATTCAAAATCAATACTTTGGTTTTAACAGGTAGGAAATTTTTTATTTTCCAATATATCCTCTTTATTATTTTGGGCCTCATTGATTTAAAATATTTAATTATTTTTTGTCTTGCCGCAAGGTCTTCTTTTATCTCTATTTTGCGCACTGCTATTGGATCATCAGCCATATTAGATTTATATACTTCAGTTTTATTTGAATGGATACCACTACCATCAAAACCAATGTTATTTATAAGTGACTTACCGGGATACAAAGTCAGCTTATCTTTTAAAAATGCGGAAGCGTACCACCTTACTGCCCAAGAGTTGTTTTTGCCCTCCGTTTGTCTTTTTAGCATATCAAAATAATGGAAAGTATTTTCAAAATTAAATTTCTTTATCAAACTCTTTTCTTCCATTTTTTTCATAAGTTTTTCCCCATCAGGTTCAAACAAATCCCAGCCTCTTTTCCAAGTGGCCCAGCCCCAACAGCTCGGATTCTTTAAAAAAAATGTTTCCGGCAGTTTTTTCTTTATGGGATAAATGTATCCATGAATGCTTATAACCTTTTCGTTATTTTCGTACAAATCCAAAGCTCCATTCATATATTCCAGAAAGTATGGAGAAGTAACCAAATCATCTTCCAAAACAATAATTTTGCCGTATTTATTTATGATTTCTGTTACCCCAGAAATTATAGATTTTGCTAATCCCATATTTTCATCTCTTTCAACGATCTCTACTTTTTTAAATCCGGAAATAGTTTTTAAATATTCTCTTACTTCTAGAATTTTGTTTTTGGATTCTTCATCTTTTGCCTGCCCATCTTCGTCAAGACTTCGACGTGGGGCATCACTAAAAATAGAAAGCTCGCTCTCTATAGCCAGAGTATTTTTTACCAAAGCTTCCACCGTTTTTCTGGTATGTTCTGGGCGATTGTAGACAAATAGTGCTATGGGGGCGTAGGTCATAATTATATTTATGTTTACTTTTTCATTAAATCAAGAATTATCTTCCTCATTTTTTCTTTGTTAGTTTCTATATAAGGAATTTCTTCTTTGAAATTAAAATTCGATTTATTTTCTTTGATTATCCCCAGTATTTTTTCACTGGTGTCTGCAAAGCTGAAAAGACCTTTGTTTACATAATTTTCAAATACCATTTTTTCTTCACTATTAATAATTATGGGATGAAC
>CAYXQM010000027.1:0-5912 GCA_964467495.1 uncultured Candidatus Saccharibacteria bacterium
TTCTGTCAGGATGCCCCTGCAGTCGCGAACCAAATTTGCGTAAAGTTTTTAATTCTTCTAAAGGAAAATAACCAGAGTGAGATAAGGTGGCATAATACACCGGACAGATGTGGCCGTTTGAAAGAATTAATCGATCCCTATCTTCCCACATTGGGTTAGTAGGATCGTGTTTTAAAATTCCAAAATATAAAGCAGAAAAAATGTCAGCCATTCCTAAAGCGCCGGCAGTATGTCCGCTTCCCGCTTCCACTAACATTTCAATAACAGAAACGCGAATATCCCGCGCCTTCTCTTCCATCCACTCTATTTTTTCATCATTGAGATTTAACACTCCTTAATTATAAAACTAAAGAGAAAAAACTAAAAGCTATTGCGTGAATTTAAAGTGATTGAAGTTTGGTCAAAGTTTCTTTGATGTTGGGAGAGTTAAAAATTGCGGAGCCAGAAACGAAACGAGTGACACCGGCATCTTTAAGTTTAGGAATAGTTTCTTCACTAACTCCAATATCAATTTGGATATCCACTGAAGAGTGCTTTTCGTGAAAATATTTTATTTTATCTATAACATTCTTATCTAATTCTATGCCACTATGTCCTACCACATCATTGCCCATAAACTGCACGAAATCTATTTGAGGCAAAAATGGCTGAAGCAGATCTACATCCACCGAAGGTTTAATACCCAAACCGACTTGGCCTCCTGAATTTTTTATGGTATCCAAACATTCCTTTATGTGGTCGGTAGAATCAACGTGAATGACAAAACTTTTAGCACCTAAAGAAATAAAATCACTTAAATATTCAATGGGGTGCAAAATCAACATATCAACTTCCAAGGCAAAATCATCAATATGGGGGAACTTTTCCTCACCTCTCTCAAATTTCATCAAATCATCTGAATATTTGTCTATGAAAGGCCAAGTTTTTACTGAAGCATATTGACCATCTACAATATCTATCTGTACTTTTTTGACCAAACCAGATAGCTTCCCGAGTTGTTCTCGGATGAAGTTTAAGTCTTGGGGAATGATGGCCGGAATAATTTCATTCATAAGAAAGAATTTTTAATAAATTTTCAATATCTTAATTTTCAATCTCTGAAATCCTACGCTTATGTTTCTCCTCTCCACTAAAAGGAGTTTCAAGCCATAACTTAACTGCTTCTTTGGCCTCTTCTTCAGACAAAAATCTTGCTCCTAAAGAAAGAATATTGGCATCATTATGTTCTCTTGATAATTTTATAATTTCCAAATTGCCACCATAATATTCTGCAGAACGAATGTTTGTAAACTTGTCTGCCACCATGTCTTCCCCTTGACCACTACCTCCTAAAACTATCGCCCTTGAGCTTTCTGGGTCTTCAGAGACGGCTTGTGCTGCCTTTTTTATAAATGCTGGATAGTCATCTTGTTCGTTTAACTCATATGCTCCGCAATCCTCTACCTCGTACCCCAATTCCTTAACAAAAGGAATCAGTTTCCCCTTCAATTCAAACCCCGCATGATCTGAAGCAAAATATATTTTCATAATTTAGGTACAGGGGTCTAGTTACAAATTATTTATAAAAATCTTCTTCTTCATAATAATATGATTGCTCGATACCCTTCATGAAGACTTCGCGATCATTAATTTTATCAGTTAAAGCGGTGCGCAAAAGTTCACGAATTTCGAGATCGTTAACCGGACTACGCTGCATAGCATTCAGATAATCTGCTTTGTCTATTTTCGACCAATCAACGCACTGTTTCAAGTTTTTTTTCAAAATTAAATCCAGCCAAATCCTCATACTTCGCCCATTACCCTCCATAAATGGGTGAGTGATATTCATCTCCACATATTTGGTTACGATTTCTTCAAAAGTACTTTCAGGCATTTTGTCAATTTTAACCAAACTTTCTTCCAGATATAAACAAGAAGCGAATCGGAAACCGCCTTTGCTTATGTCTTTGGTGCGAATTTGACCAGCAAAATCATAAAGCTCCCCAAACAAATATTTATGAATTTGTTGCAGGCCTTTGATTGAGCCGACTTCAAAATTTATAATTTCTTGGCTGTCAAAAAGTTTTATAGCCCTTTCTTTACTGGTTTCGTCAATATTTTGCATACTAACATTATACCACGAATTAATTATAAACACCTCCCAAACCTAATCTCAAACCCCGCATAATCACTGGCAAAATATATTTTCATATTGATTTAAATGTAGTAAGAATTTTGCTGTTAATCATTTTCTACTCTATCAATTTTCCACTGGCTGTTTTCGAGTATGAGGATAAAAGTTTTTAGAGAAGAGTTGTTATTTTACCTTAATTTGACTTAAAATTACATATCCACATTTTATTTGACATTTGTGTTGAGGGGTGTATACTCAAACCACAGTTGGCTTCGGCCTCGCCCTCGCAAGAGGGAAAATATATGAAAAAACCGTTAGAGCAGTGCTTTGGCGGCTTTTTTCAATTTATTAAAATGTGACTCATCTAAGAAACCAATACGATTCTGCAAACGTCGCGTGTCCACAACTCGTATTTGGGAAAGATTTGCTTTTGCTTCTTCTCCCTCAATTTCCCCAATGGGTATTCGCAGAGTATGTGTGCGTGGAGATGTGGTAAGGGGGACAACCAAACATGCCTCAGCTCCAAACCCTCTCAAAATAACACATGGTCTCACATGCCATTCTCCCTTACCATCTTGTTCTGTACCTATATTAACACCAAATCTACACCACCATATTTCACGAACAGTATAAAGCCTCGAATGTTCCTTATCAGTTTTCTTTTTAATTTCATTCCAACCATCAAAATCTTTTTTCATTCCAATTTTTTAATATGTCATATTACAAATATTCTCCTATCTTCAGAATGTGTTTAATCAAAGTGGCGGTGTAACCCATTTCGTTGTCATACCAAGCACAAACTTTGACAAGATTGCCATCAATGACACGAGTTAGACCTAAATCAGCAATAGAACCATAAAGAGAACCGACAATGTCAGCCGAGACTATTGGATCTTCGGTCGCCGTAAAAATTCCTTGCCACCTCTCTTCGTTCGTGGCCCCCTTCAAAATATTATTTACTTCTTCAACGGAAGTGTTTCTTTTGGCAATAAAAGTAACATCGGCAATAGAGCCGGCAACCACCGGCACTCTCATAGCCACACCATCAAATTTGCCTTCCATATCGGTGATTACTTTAGTAACAGCAATGGCCGCACCTGTTGAAGTGGGAACGATATTTTGCGCGGCAGCTCTTCCCTCTTTAAAATCTTTTTTGTGAGGCCCATCAACTATCGCCTGACTGGTGGTGTATCCGTGGACTGTATTTAGTATCGCTTTCTCCACCCCTATTTTTTCATTTAAAATTTGTATTAAAGGAGCGGCGGCGTTGGTGGTGCAAGAAGCATTTGAACTTATAACACTTTTTTCTAATTTTTCATCGTTTATCCCCATGAGAACCATTACCTGGGTTTCGTCTATTGGTTCGCCTTTGGCTGGAGCAGTGATAACGACTCTCTTGGCCCCAGCATCAACATGAGCCTTGGCCGTTTCAAATTTAGTAAAAGCGCCGGTTGATTCCAGAACCACATCAACATTTAAATCTTTCCAAGGCAAATTTACTGGCTCTCTCTCGCTCAAAAATTTAATTTCTTTTCCGTTTACAATTATCGCTTCTTTATTTCGGGAAACTTCCACCGGGAATTGCGCCACGCCATAAGCGGTATCGTATTTAATAAGATAAGCGATATTATCTATGTCGCCTAAGTCATTTATGGCCACGATTTCTAAATTAGGATTATTCTGAGCTAATCTCAAAAATGCCCTGCCTATCCTTCCTGCGCCATTAATGGCGACTTTTATATTTTTATTTTGCATAAATATATTATAGCAAAATAAAATCCACAGTTAAAAACTTTTGTGTATAAAGTTGTAAAAGTTTAGGAGATGATGGCGGCGGTGGGGAGTTCGTCAATTTCGCAGACACCACCGACACACGCTGCTTCTTTGGCCCCTATAGTATTGTCACTTTTTTCGTAGAGAACAAGTTTTGAAAAATCAATATGATTGATAGCCTTTAGGCGCTGTTCATATTCTTCTTTGGTAATTTCTTCATAAGGAGCGAGTTGATAAACATGGTTATCGCGTGGCAAAAATGAAAGTCCTCCCATAATATCCCAATTTTTATAAACGAAATCAGCGACAGAAGTCCATTCTTCATCCCCAACATAAATAGTGACAGATGGGTTATGTTCGGTGAAATTTCTTTTTAACCTTTCCCATTCTTTAAGCATTTCAATAGCAGTAACGTCTTTGTTTACAAGAGCTCCTTCCGGTGCTTTACAGGGAAATTCCAAAACCATTTTGGATGCATTTGAAGTGGAATAACCAACCTCTGGCAGTGCTGGAACACCCTGATCTTTAACAAGTTGGAGAAGTGGATCATTGATAGAAATCCTAACGCGACGAATGTAGTATTTTGAATACCATGTGTGCATACCGGAACCAACACCAAGAAGTTGACCTGAATTTCCGTGAGGCTTGACACAAGTAATAGAAGTTGACTCATTTACCCCCAAATGTTTTGCATATTTTTTATTTGTTTTAATGGCTTCATCACGGAGAATTTGCAGATTTTTATCATCTCTAACTATTTTATTGTCGTAGTAACCGGTAATTGAAACTCCAAGGAGTTGTTCTTTCTCGCAATTTTCTTTCCACTCTTTTGATAGATATTCAAAGTTTGTAAGGGTCGCCTGATAAGTACCCAAAATGGTAGCCAGACGCATCTTTCTTTTTAGATTTTCCATATCGTCGTGCGGACGAACTACTATAGATGTAAGATTGCAGAATTGCTTTGATTGAAGATAAATTTCTCCGCATGGATTCATACCTATTTGTTTTGCGTTTTTGACAACTTCCCAACGTCGACTTGGCATTTGCATCTGTAAACTTCCGCGATTAAAAATACCTCGTTCTCCAGCATGAGAAGTAACCAACGCTGTCCATTCTTGTAAAAATTCTTCAGCCGAGGGTTTTACTTCATAAACGGCGGAGTTGTTTGCCATTGAACGCTGTCCCTCTGTTTGCCAAAAATTACCCTTCTTGGCGTCTCGCATTTCGTGATCATCAAAAGCAGACAAAGAAATAAGAGCTGAACGACGCATACCTCCAGCATCAACTATTAGTCCGATTTCACAAATAATATCATGGAGGTCTAGAGTGGTGAGCCTGCGTCCTTGTCGAGCAAGTATTTTGCGTCTGGTAAATTTCATTAAATCTTGAAGCACGCCCGGTCCAGATGCTCTACCTCCCATTGTTCCGAGTTTTGCTCCGGCTGGGCGAATCAGAGAATAATCAATCTCAACATCTTTTCCGTGTTCCCAAGCTTCACAAGCTTCAATAAATCCTTTACACCAACCAATCTTGTCATCTTCAATCACTATTTTGTGAGCCATCTCCCCCGTTTGTTTTTGAATTTGGGGGAATTTACCTACGTTTTCTGGTTCAACAGAAAAACCACACCCAGCACCACACATAGAAACGTACATAATTTCCGAAAGGTCTCGCCAAGAAACCGGGGCGATGTAAGCACAATTGTAAGCACATACATTTGTTCTTCTAGACGCTTTGCCGGAGGACCAAAGGAGTCTCATTGAAGGACAAACATCTTGATTAAGAATAGCCTCTTTTAATTCAATGTATTCAGTAGTAGTAAATTTCGAACCCATATTCTCTTTCATAAAATCTATAAAACGATCAATTGATTCCATCCATGTCTCCCTGCGTCCGAGCTCTTCACGCCACTTTGAGTAAAATTGAAAGAAAATAAATTCTTGATAAGGGGTCTTAAAATACTTAGTGCTCTCGGTCATTTTTTCTTCATGCTCTTTGGGCACTACCATACTTTGTACACACACTT
>CAYXQM010000028.1:0-5763 GCA_964467495.1 uncultured Candidatus Saccharibacteria bacterium
AAAGTATTTACTAGCTTCGCTAGATATACGAATTCAAAATATAAAAGAGTAGGACATGTTTTTCAAGACCAATTTAAATCTGTAAAAATAGATACAAACCCGCAATTAATACTCATCTCTTCCTATATACATATGAACCCAGTGAAAGACTCAATGGTTAAAATACCGGAAGATTATAAGTGGAGTAGTTATACTGACTTTATAAAGGATAGGAATAATCCTATTATCCATAAAAAATTTCTCATTGAAATATTTGGAAATAAAAATAATTTTATAAAAGAAAACACCCGTTTGTATGAAAAGACAATATCAAAGGTGCCCTTTGAGTTTTTAGACATGTGGTATAATTAAGATTGTTTCTTCTTCATCCAGATGGGGTCTTGGCGGACTAGCTTTGAGAAGTCGGATTTATTGGCGAGGAGAGGTTTGAGAGATTCTTCAGTGAAGACTCCATTTTGAGAACCTTTGGCTAAAATAACAGCGTTTTCTTTTATTTTATCTTTAAGAAATTCTCCGGCTTCAACTGAATTCTTGGCCTCGTAAACTTCGCAGCCTCTTTCCCGCGCCATCGGAGCTAAAAATTTATTGGCATGATTTCCAACAGTTACTACTAAATCAAGTTTTTGGGGGTCACAAAGTTTTCCTGTTTTTTTGTGTTCTGCTTCTGAGATATCACCAAGCTCGTTCATCATACCCAAAATGGCAATTCTTTGTGGACCCTGATATGAGTATAGAGTATCAAGGGCAATCTTCATGGCTTCGGGGCTAGCATTGTAAGTATCATCAATAATTGTTGAATTGTTTATACCTTCCAATCTTTGCATCCGCCCAGAAAAACTTTGAACTTTATTTATTGAATTCTTTATTTTTTCGTTAGAAATTTTGAATGTTTTGGCCACCACAAAAGCGGCACATATTGAATACAACTGAACTTCCGAAATTGCAGGATAAGAGAGGCTGATTATTTTTTTACCTTGATAAGAAATATTAAAAGAAAAACCTTCTTTAATTTTTGAAATATTTTCTATTTTATAAACTGAACCAAAATCTTTACCATAAAAAATTATCTTCTTGTGATCTATATTGTTAGGCACTATCTGACACAAATCTCTATTAACTATGACGGTGTCACTAAAATGAGAGGCGGACCATTCTTCTTCAGCCACATTTTGGAGAGTCTTAAAAAATTCCATATGTTCTGCAGTAATAGCGGTGATAACAACAACATCAAGATAAATGTATTTCCTAAATGCCGAGATATCACCTGGCTTGTCGGTGCCAAGCTCCACCACAACAATCTCATACGGAAAGTCAGAATGAATTTGAATTTCGTTTTGGACAATTATTTTAATCCAAGAAAAAACATTCCAAATCTCCGGCATTTTATGACCAAAAAATACTAAGGGTACGCTGACAATATCGTTATAGTTACCTTCTTGATATTGCACTCTTTTTTCAGAACTCAAAACTTTGGCAATGGCCAATTTGGTGGAAGTTTTCCCAATACTTCCAACTACTCCCACAATCTTAAAATCACATCTTTTCCTCAACCTTCTTACCTGACCGCCCAGTATTTTAACCAAAATATTTTTAAGTATAGATTTCATATACTATATTTTACTCGTCTTTTAAATATTCGGAAGTATTTATTACCATCCAATCAAAAACTTGGCGCATAACGTAGGTGGCACCGGTAAGGTTGGAAGCTGGACCGCGTTCCATTACAGCGGCAAAAGCATACTTTGGATTTTCGTAAGGGAAAAAACCAATGACCCACGAGTTTACAAATTGTTTTCGGGCACCAATTTCTGCAGTTCCCGTTTTGCCGGCGATATGCACAGCGTCAGTATTGAGCCCTGCAGCCGTACCGCCATCAGCCACACTCGCCCGCATTCCTTCTCTGACTACTTCAAAATGTTCCTCGGAACCTTTTATCTTTTTACCAGAAGCCACCGTACTAGTAGAAGTAAATAAAATAGAAGGAGTCATGAGAGTGCCGCCATTGGCTAGAGCGGCTGTGGCCACTACTGCTTGTATCGGTGTAATCTGCATTCCATATTGGCCAATAGTGGTATTGTAAGTGTCCCCTAATCGCCAAATTTCTCCATTAAAAGTTTTCTCTTTCCATTCTGGGTTAGGTATCAGTCCAGCCGCTTCTTTACTAAAATCAAAACCTGTCGGTTTACTAAAGCCAAAGTTCTCCAAATATTTTTTGATCCTTTCTATACCCAGACCTTCTTGATCTCCGAAACCCCCTCCTATTTCATAAAAATAAACGTCAGAAGAAACGGCTATCGCCCTACGCATATCTACCGCTCCGTGCGCCTTCCAGTCCTTGAATATAGACGGCTGGTCGGGAAAATAGGGGTTTGGAATAATCAGCTGTCCGGTACTAACAATTTGTTTTTCAGGAGTAATGATCTCTTCTTCTAGAGCCGCCAAAGCCATAAAGGGTTTAACGATAGAGCCGGGTGCGTAAAGACCTGATATTGTCCTATTCAAAAGGGGGTTGTTTGGATTTGCAAAATAACCATCTATTTTTTCTGTATCTGTACCATCAGTCATAACAGCCGGATCGTACTCTGGATAGCTAACCATAGCGAGCATTTCTCCCGAATGCACATCCATTATTATTCCTGCCCCCCCTTGAAAACCAACACGTCCCGCCAAATCGGCCATCGCTCTATAAAATTCTTTTTGCACCCCGGCGTCAATAGAGAGTACAGCATTCTCGCCATTAAGGGGGGGCTCGATAACACTTTGAGAAATAACTTCCCCATTAACAGAAGTTTCCACCAATTCCACTCCATTCCTACCGGAAAGAATCTCATTTAAATAAATCTCAGCGCCATCTTTAGGTGAAAATTCTTCTTCGTAATAAAATCCTGATTTGTCTTTAGTAGGATATTTTACGAATCCTAAAAGATTTCCAAATCCTGAAGCGTTAATATATTTACGTAAAGGAAAATCTTGTTGATTCTTAGCTTTTTCATTCCAGGCCAATTGCTCTCCTTCTCGGCTATATATATTACCCCTCGGAGCCACTAAAAGAATTTGTTTTAATTTATTATTTTCGCTTCTTTCTCGGTATTCAGAACCATTTATGATTTGCAGGGAACCGAGTTTAAATAAAAAAATAATAGCCACACATAAGCAAACAGCTCCAAAAATAGAAAAAGCTTTACCGGAAATAGGCTTCTCTAGCCGGCCTTCAAACTGGTACATATCAAAATCAGGAAGATTTTTAGCATCAAGAAAAATTAAATCCGGATCAATGTCCCTGTAGTCTCTCCTCTTCCACCTATTCAACATTCTTTTGAAAACCCCTAACATATTTTATATAACTTTACGCCAATGGATTTTGGTGTTGAGAAAGAGGGCAATAGCGAGAAGGATGAGGGAGAAGATGAGAAGTTGGTGGGAAGCGAAAAAGCTGTCGCCGAAGTAATAAAGAGAATCAAGAAGGATGGCAGCAAAAATTAGTTCGTAAGGCAACTTAGCCAAATAAACATAAAGAAGAGCCAGAGGCACAAAAAGCCACCAGCTAAAAATAATGGGTAAAATAATGATAGCCAGAAAATATAAAACTCTGTACATATTTTTATCTTTCGGTTAAAGAGGGTTCAACAAAAACAATGTCGGTCTTCATTATGCTCACCGGCAAAGACATAAGAATATTTTTAAAGCCGGAAGAATGATCTTCTTCTATTACTCCAACTATTGCCACCAAATAGGTCAGAGAACCGCCTACCATTATTTTATCGCCTATAATGACATCGAAATCGATGGGAACTTTGGTCTGCAAGCTTCCTCCGCCAATACCCTTGATTTCTAAAGGCTCTTCAGTTCTTAAAATAAAACCGTAAGAAACTTCGTTAGGAAAAGAACTCAAAGCCACCGTCCCCTGCTTTCCAGAGACTTTGACAATTTTACCAACCAAGACTCTGTCACTGGCCAATACCCAATCTCCCTGATTAATACCCTCATTTGTTCCTTTATTTATAAGAAGTGAGTCAAGCGGTATCTGAGGTGACTTAGCTACTATTTTTGCCGCTATCAAATTTTCTGAGAGATCAAGATTCAGGGCCTCGTGCAATTTTTGGTTTTCGTATTTTATAGATTCATAATCAAATCTATTGAGACGCAAATTTTCTATTTCATTAAAAAGATTTTTATTTTCTTCTACCAGATTATTTTTATCAGAAAAATTTTTCTGTATCTGAACTGTCTTTTCGTAAAAAGAACCTCCTACTTTAAATAAAGGTGAAAAAAAGTCAGAAGCCAAAGAGCGTAGCGGGCCGGATGAGTTAATTACTAAAATCAAAAATAAAGCCAGTAAACACACGCTTAATATTTTTAAAAAATTATTACCAAACAGGTTACGTCTTTTATTGATTTGCCTTGTTTGAAATATCATTTTCGTCTTTGATTAAAATGTCTTTGAATTTGATTACATTTTCGAGAATAATGCCAGTACCTCGAACCACACAAGTCATAGGTTCATCAGCTATATAAACAGGGATTTTAGTTTCTTCTCCTAGTACTTCGGCAAAACCTCTTATCAAAGCCCCGCCACCCGCCAAATGAACACCTCGATGCATAACGTCTCCAATTATTTCTGGTGGGGTGGCTTCCAACACTTCTTTGATAGCTTCAACTAATCTTTCTATCGAATTTGATACAGCATCTCTGATGTCAGTATCGGTAACCATTACTTCTTTCGGTAAGCCGGTTACTAAATCTCGTCCTCGAGCTCTAGTTTCAATAGGACGTTTTTCTGAAACCAAAGAACAAACCGTCATCTTTATGTTCTCGGCTGTTTTTTCTCCAATAACCATTTTGAATTCACTTCTGACATATGAAGTGATGTCATTGTTCAATCGATCGCCAGCAATGCGAATATTTTTTGAGGACACCACTCCACCCAGAGATATGACAGCAATATCAGCCGTACCGCCACCAATATCAATGACCATACTACCCACCGGCTCAAATATTGGGATGTGCATACCAATAGCAGCGGCCATGGGTTCTTCAACAATATGAACTTCACTGGCTCCGGCATTTTTGGTGGCGTCCCTGACCGCCCGAATTTCCACGTTAGTGATGTGGGATGGCACTCCGATTACCACTCTTGGCCCTAAAATTTTTTTTGATACTGTCTGGGCTTTATTCAAAAGATAATGGAGCATTTCTTCAGTAACTTCAAAATCCGATATTACTCCGTCAACAATCGGCCGTACTGCTACGATATGAGGGGGAGTGCGACCGAGCATCTGTTTAGCTTCCGTTCCAACAGCTACAACTTGACCCGTTTTTTGATTTATAGCAACTACCGAGGGTTCGTTTAATATGATGCCTTTACCACGAACATAAACCAACATATTGGCAGTACCAAGATCAATGCCGATATCGTTGCGCAACAAAAGCATCCACTGTTCCAATTTCTCTTTGAACATATGGATAATCTAGCACAAATTCCTTTTATTTTAAACTATCAATTTCCGTTTCAGAGATCATTTTTACTTCACCGGTTTTTCTATTTTTGAGTTCAAATTTTCCAGAAGCAATATTTTTATCGCTAATTATGATTTGATAAGGTACCCCCAAAAGATCAGCATCTGCAAATTTTTCTCCAGCCCTTAAGTTTCTGTCGTCATAAAGTGTATTCTCTGTACCAAGCTTTTCATAAATTTTTCCAGCCATTTCTTTAACTTCACTTTTTTCAGAAGAGATTTCCAAAATATGATATTTAAAAGGTGC
>CAYXQM010000029.1:0-5763 GCA_964467495.1 uncultured Candidatus Saccharibacteria bacterium
AGCTTCAATGTTGTTTGATACAAGGAAACGAGTGAAATCTGGGTAGTCAGACGGAGCTTGGCCGCAAAAGCCGATGTATTTATCGCGTTCACGACATTTTTTAATTGCTAAAGCAACCAACTCTTTTACGGCTGGATCATTTTCGTTTGAAATAGGAGCAACAATAGCTGAGTCACGGTCTAAACCAAGAGTAAGTTGAGCTAAATCATTCGAACCGATTGAGAAGCCGTCAAATATATCTAAAAATTCATCAGCCCGCAAAACATTGGTCGGTATTTCGCACATTACATAAACTTTAAGTCCATCCTCTTCTTTTTTCAAACCTTCGGATTCCATTATTTCCAAAACTTTCTGGCCCTCTTCCGGGGTGCGGCAGAAAGGAACCATTGGGATAATATTTTTTAAACCAAATTCTTGTCTAATTTTTTTGATGGCTCGACATTCTAATTTGAAAGCTTCAATGAAATCCGGGTGAGCATATCTAGAAGCCCCACGCCAACCGAGCATTGGGTTTTCTTCTTTAGGTTCATATTCTTCACCGCCCAACAAAGTGGCATATTCGTTTGTTTTAAAATCAGAAAAACGGACTATTACATCATTTGGATAAAAAGCGGCCCCAATCTGACCAATACCTTCGGCCAATTTATCAACATAAAATTGGACTTTGTTTTCATACCCAAGGGTGGCTTTTTCTATTTTTTTCTTAAGGGCCTCTGATTTAATACTTTCAAAATTGAGTAGAGCTTTAGGGTGAACCCGAATACTAGAAGCAATAATAAATTCTTCCCGAGCTAAACCAACTCCTTTATTAGGGATAAAAGAGTTCATGAAAGCACTTTCTGGCGAGCCAATGTTCATACAAACTTTGGTTCTCGTTTCTGGAAGGGAAGTAATATCATGCACTTTTTCCTGCCATTCTAGTTTGCCTTCAAAAACTCGGCCGGCAGTACCGCTTGAAGTGTCAACAGTAATAACTTCGCCGGTTTTTAATTTGGAAAGAGCATTACCGGTACCAATAACAGCAGGAATACCTAACTCTCTGGAAACAATAGCGGCATGACTAGTGCGACCACCTTTTTCTGTAATAATGGCTGAAGCGATTTTCATTATCGGTTCCCAGTCTGGATCGGTTATCTCTGTTACTAAAATTTCTCCTTTCTGAAACTCATCTAATTTATTTACGTCTGTTATGGTTCGAACTTTACCGGTAGCAATTTTTGTTCCGACAGCAATACCGGTAACTATGGGCTCTTCTTTTGTTGAAAGATTATACTCTGTGATACTGATATGTTTCTTTTCTGACTGTACTGTTTCTGGTCTAGCTTGAACAATAAAAAGTTCGTTGGTTATTCCGTTTTTTGCCCATTCAATATCCATGGGCATATGTTTTTTCGCTTTTTCAGAATAATGTTTTTCTATTTCCATCCCCCAGCGGGATAAAGTTAAAATTTCTTCGTTGGTAAGAACAAACAAATCTCTGTCTTTTGCCGCCACTTCCACCTCTTTAACCGGACTAGCATGTGCTGAGCTTGTTGAAGCATAAATCATTTTATTTTCTTTAGAACCAATTGTTTTTTTGATGATAGCCGGAAAACCTTTCTCTAAAGTTGGTTTGAAAGTTAAATAAGCATCCGGGGTTACTTTGCCTTGAACCACCATTGCTCCAAGCCCCCACGAAGCGTCTATTTCAACCACATCAGGAAATCCACTTTCGGTATCTATGGTAAACATCACGCCCGAAGAACCCTTATCTGAGCGCACCATTTTTTGAACCCCAACAGAAAGAGCCACATCAAAATGATTGAATCCTTTATCTACTCGGTAAGAAATTGCTCGATCATTCCAAAGTGAGGCCATGGCCATTTTAACTGCTTTCAAAATATTTTTTTCTCCCACCACATTTAAATAAGTCTCGTGCTCACCAGCAAAACTAGCGCCCGGTAAGTCTTCTGCAGTCGCCGAAGAACGTACTGCAGTGTCGGCCTCTTTTACATTGTAAGCATTTGAAAGATTTTTATAAGCTTCGGCAATTTCTACTTCTATTTCATTTGGTATATTCGCTTTTATAATTTTATCTCTAATAGCTTTACCTTTTTTCTGTAAATCTTTTATGTTTTTGGTGTCTAAATTTTTTAAAGTACCCTCAATAAAAGAGGTCAGTCCTTCTTTTTCTATAAAATATCTATAAGCATAAGCGGTCACAATAAAACCATTCGGCACTCTGATACCTTTTGGTACTAAAGTGGTGTACATTTCGCCAAGCGATGCATTCTTGCCACCAACCAAACTAACATCAGTAATACCTACTTGGTCAAACCAAAGTATAAACTTTTTGTCTTTGTCGTTCATTTATAAATAAGTATACACAAGTCAGAGACATTGCTCCCGAGTTTTTCTGTTAATATCGCACCGCCAATTTTTTTAAAGAAATTATAACTGTCACTTCGCGATAAAAATTCTTCAGGATTTAATCCCATTGATTTTGCTTTTTCGAGCAACTCCTCATCGGCTATGGCACCAGCGTGATCGGTGTTGTCGTGACCATCGGAGGCGACTGCCACTAAAACCGAGCCTCCAGAGATGTGCGAAAGAGCTGATAAAGCTACTTCTTGGTTTCTTCCTCCAATTCCGTGGCTTTCATTAATTTTAACCGTCGTCTCGCCGCCAAAAAGAAGACAAGTTTTTGGTTGTGATTCTTTTTCAGCGAGCATTTTACCAACTTCAGTAGCGTTTCCAGAAAGAGTTTCTGTTTCAATTTTCGTATTAAAACCCAATTCCTCGGCTTTTATTTTCATAGCTTCAAGAGCATCGTGATTTGAGACAAGAAGAATATTTTTTACCTCTTCGGTGGGCTTATCTAAAACAGTTGGACCGGAAGCGATCATACTTAAATCGTTTCCCAAAACATCAGAAAAAATTAAAGAGACCATCGGTGCCGGATGACAAATCTCTGCAAATTTTCCTCCTTTTACCCGTGAGACACTTTTTCTAAAAGTATTTAATTCATAAATATCAGCACCTTTTGCTGTAAGTTCTTTTGTTTTCTCAACTATATCCTCAAGAGAAACTCCGTCAATCGGTAACTCAAACAAAGAAGACCCGCCGCCGGAAATTAAAGTAATGACTAAATCTTTTTCAGTAAGATTTTCTACCATTTTCAAAACCTCTTTAGTAGCTTCAACGTTTTGTTCGGAAGGCAGGGGATGAGTACCTTGAAAATATTTTATTTTTTTTAGTGTTTCCGTAGCTTCAGTAGGAGGGGTTTTTACATCCAAGGCAATACCAGTAGTCAAATAATCTCCCAATAAATCTTCAATGACTCTAGCTCCATCAAGAGCACACTTACCAATACCCACAAAAATTATTTTGTCAAAAGATTTTAAATCATAATCGGCTTCATTCACACTAAAAATTCCTTCTTCAATCTTTACTTTTTGCCTTAATATTTTTTCAGTATCAATAGCTTCCAGCCCTGCTTCCAAAATTTCTAAAGCTTGCTCACGCAGTTTTGGGTTTGATTCTAAAAGTTCTTTTTTGTTTAAAATGATAGACACTATAATTTTATTTTAACACATAAAAATGGGTGTATAAGGGGAAAACTTTGTTGACAAGAAATAGTTATGGGTATATACTCATAATAGATAGATTGGTCGAACTATCTATTGTTAGAAATTACGAATAAAAAACAAAAAATATGCCTAAATTAGATAAAACAGGCCCTATGGGCCAAGGTCCAAGAACTGGACGAGGAATGGGTGTTTGCGGTGGTGGTTTAGGGTTAGGGTACGGTTATGGACGAGGTGGTTGCGGTTTTGGTTTTAGGAGATTTATTTCTCCAAAAAACGAATTAGCCGCCCTTGAGGATGAAGAGAAAATTCTTGAAGAAGAATTAGCGGCAATCAAGGAAGAAAAAGCAGCCCTAAAAAACCAGCAAAAATAATAAATCTGCGATACAATATGCAGCATAGGAATAATTAATTTCATGCCAAGACCAAGACTTTGCAGAAGGATAGGATTCAGTCCAGATATAACTTATTTCAAGCCCCATGGTGTTCCCATGGGAATGCTTGAGGTTGTGCAATTATCCATGGAAGAGATGGAGGCTTTTCGGTTAAGGCACATAAGCGATTTGAATCAAGAAGAAGCAGCTGATAGAATGAAGACATCCCAAAGCACTTACCAAAGAATCTTATATTCGGCCTATGAAAAGATTGCCGACGCTTTGGTGAATGGAAAAGCAATTAAAATAATCAACCAAAATAAAGATAAATAAATATGAAGAAATTCCTGATGCCCATTTTTGCTTTTGTCTTTATTTTCCTGTTTCAACCAAATTTTGCTAATGCTTCAAATGAAGTGGGTGTTTATTTTTTTTGGGGAGACGGTTGTCCACATTGTGCCAAAGAAGAGATCTTTTTGAATGGACTGGAGAAAAGTTATCCAGATGTTTCTGTGTATGATTTTGAAGTTTGGGAAAATGCTAACAATAGGAAATTACTGACAGAAGTTGGTAAGAAATTAAATGCTGATATTTCCGGAGTACCTTTTACTGTAATCGGGGATAAAATTTTTGTTGGATACGGAGAAGGTTTAACCTCTAAAGAGGTCGAGAATCGAGTGAAATACTGCTCTGTTAATCTTTGTCCTGATTCTGTGGCTGAAATAGTTGGTTTGACAAATGGAGAAAACACGGAAATCGTTGTCGTTGAAAACGAAAATATAACTGAAGAAAAAAGTATAAAAGTCCCCATTTTTGGAAATATTAATATTTCCAAACTCTCTCTACCAATTCTAACTATCGTTCTGGGAGCTTTGGACGGGTTCAATCCCTGCGCTATGTGGACTCTGCTATTCCTCATAAGCCTACTTCTGGGGATGGAAAACAAGAAGAGAATGTGGATTTTAGGTAGTGTTTTTATTATTGCCTCCGCAGCAGTCTATTTTATGTTTATGGCTGCTTGGCTAAATTTAATTTTGTTTCTCGGCCTTGTCATTTGGTTGAGAGCTATTATTGCCTTGGTTGCTTTAGCTGGTGGCGGATATAATCTTTATGAATATTTCACCAAACCGGTTGCTAGCTGTGAAATAACGAGCACAGAAAAAAGACAAAAGGTTTTTGAGAAATTAAAGGATATTACTCACCGCAAAAATTTTTATTTAGCTTTGGGAGGAATTATAGTTTTAGCTTTCGCTGTTAATTTGGTTGAGCTCTTTTGTTCTGCCGGATTGCCTGCTATATACACTCAAATTTTAGCTCTTAATAATCTTCCGAGTTGGCAATACTATCTCTATCTTTTACTTTATATTTTTATCTTTATGCTGGACGATTTGATTGTGTTTTTCATTGCTATGATTACTCTAAAAATGACCGGCATCACCACCAAATACTCCCGCGCTTCGCATCTTATTGGAGGAATTTTAATGCTTATAATCGGCCTTCTACTTATCTTAAGGCCCGAGTGGTTAATGTTTGGATAAATTGTCGGGGTACCCGGAATTGAACCGGGGTCTCACGAACCCGAATCGTGTATACTACCTCTGTACTATACCCCGAGTGGAATCTGATAAATGACGTTAGAACTTATCTCTTGGAACAAAGTGTTTGCTCTTCCTTTAAGATTGTTAATACTTGGGACTAAGTTCTAGGGTCATAGAGTCCCTTCAGTTGATAGATTACTACTTCTGTAAGGAAAACTCCAATTAAGAGTAGAACTTTACTATCTACCATACTCTCGGGAACATTAACGAAGTTAACATGTTAAT
>CAYXQM010000030.1:0-5732 GCA_964467495.1 uncultured Candidatus Saccharibacteria bacterium
AATTTGACGGGCAAGATGGTGTAGATGGGGCGGTATAAGTTGTTGATGGATAGCTGTAACTACTCCCAGATGAATTATTATAATAATTATTGAGGTATGTATCGGGATTTCCTGTAGCCGTTTTGCCGGTATATGGATTAGTATTGCCAGGATATGAGTAATTGTTATAGGGGCTACTATCTGGACTACTTCTATAATATCCATTTACATAAGTTCCATTTGAACGATAGTACCCATTTACATATACATCAGCGAAAGTAATGGTGGGTATTATAAAAGCCAAGACAATCAGAACGGATAGTAATTTTTTCATAGTAATTTTAATTTTAATCTTATAAACAAAGAGCCCATCGCGGACGGTAGCTAAGCTACCCACTACCGGTTTCCCGATAGGACCAGTCAAGGCAATCCCACGATGGGTTCTTTATCCTTGACTGGCTTTAGCCATGCCTTATTCTAAAAGAACAAAGTTTAGGCCATTTGTATAAAAGTACCATAGATATGTCTAAAAAGAAAGCCAATGGGGAGAACATCCGACAAATCGGGTAAGGTGCTATTTAACCTTATCCGAAATGTCGGCAGAGTTGAAAATGTGGCTTAAATGCGGTATAATTTGAGAATAATTAATATTATTATGACTATTAAAAAGAACTTTGAAAGTTTTGATGTATGGGGTAAGGCACAGTTTTCTATGTGGTCTAATATACGCTACGACTTTGAGTTGGTAGCAGAACTCATAAGATATATAAAAAGTGTTAGTGTTTGTTTAGAATTACTTGATACTATAAATCATCATCTAAAAACTCATCCAGAAAATGTGTTTTTTGATGGAACTATTAAATGTTTGAAATATTTGGTTAGGAATAATTATCTGGTTTTATTTGATTTACCAACCCTTACTCAAAATGAGAAATGCCTCGCCAAACTTATAGAAAAATACTCAAAAAAATTGGATATAACAGAGGTTCTTTCAGATATTGAAGAACCAACATTGAGAGCAATGCTGCTTGAATACCCGCATCTTCTCGGAGAAATATTTAAATATGATAATCCTATAGCCGGTCATTTTATTGGTAAAGCGATGTTAAAACACGGGATAACTGATGCTGATAGTTTATTACAAAAAGTCGCTAATGGTTCTGATTATGATTTTATAGATGTTGACCTTGATAAAAATTCAAAGGAAGCAATGAAGTGCAAAATTATTTATCTTGGATTAAGGATAAATAATGGAAAACTAAAAATATCTGGAAATGCTGTAGAAACCATAAATCAATTTGAAATATTGACTGATAATTCTATTGAAAATGAGACATATATTAAGGGCACTTTTAATGCAATGTATGCCGCTTTTTATGGTTCTGATGATTGGGGTGATAATAGAAAAACCCATTTAAGTGGGTGCGATATACTGTATCTAGACTTTCAACTCCTCTTTTTACCAGATAATCATATGTCTGTCATTTATGACATATTTCTAAAAGATGAAGTAGATAAAATAGGAAAAAAATATTTTGGAAACGAATACAAACCAGAAGGTTTTATAGCGTCATTAGCCATTAAAATGGCGGTTGTTATTGTTCTGTTTCGTGCAGAAAATTTCATACCTAATGGAGAAAAAGCAGATACAAACTTATTTAGTGCTGGAGCCATGTTGGGAACACTAAACTATGCAGTGGAAGAAACAGATGATAAACGAAATCCTTTTAGATTAAAAAAATGGTTTCTTGATTATTTCATAAATGAATTGGATAAAAGAGTGGCTTTCATAAAAATGCAGGTAGATAACAATGTTGGAGTTATTGATATGGTGGGCATAACTCGTGTAGTCTATTTACCAGTTCTTGAAAGCTTTCGCTTTTTCTGTGAAAGATATGGTTTGCTGGGGCAAATAATCAAACTATTAAAAAACAAAGATATTCCTAATGCTGTTAAAGATGAGATTTTTATCAACTTTGCTATAAATATACAGAAAATTATTACACAGACAGAAGTTCCCAAAGAAGAACAGCAATTAAAAGATACCTTTATTCTCCTGATAAGCAAGACCTTTGAAGGACTTTATAAAAATATTGCCAAAAAAATAAAAACACAATCTCAAAAATACTATGCTGATGAAGATTTCGTTGGAGATGCTTCTGTCGCAGTAATTGAGTTAATTTTAGGATTCGATTTATCAAAAAGCGATAGTTTCATAGGATATTTAGTATCAAACCTTAAATTCAAAATGAAGACAAGCGGTCGTATGAAAAAAACCGACGAATACACCGATACAGAAATCAAGTTTGAAGAGGGATTTTTGGAGAGTATTCCTGACGCCACTAATTTTATGAAATCTTTGGAGGATAAGCAAAACCTTGAAGAAGCCAGAAAATGTATAGAAAAACTACCAGAAAAAGAAAAAGAGGCTGTCAGGAAATTAGCAGAAAGCAATGAAAAATTTAACGACACCGAAAGAAAAGCTAGAAATAGAGGATTAAATAAGATACGGGAAATGATGAATATCCCCTAGATGTCCCGTTTTTCATTCTAACTGCATTTATTAGGTAGAGGGCAACCTCTACCTTTTGAGTTTTAAACCATTATTGAGTTTAAAGACTCGTTAATAAATGATTATGACTACCAACATTTTAAAAGAAAGAGATTTTTATAAAACTGCCGATTTAGCTTTAGCGTCGGCAATTTTTCTTTTCTACCCTCTCGAAGCTATAGATCGTGGGCCAGACTCTCGTAAAGCATATTTTCTGTTCAAAAGAAGCCCTGAATTGGATGAATTTATTGAGAGCTACTGGAAAGGAGAGCTGAAAACAGAGCCACAAGTGTATTTTCAAGCGTTACGGACGATTAAGGCACGTTTGTATGGAGAAGAATGAGATAATGGCCGATTTATTATCACTAAAAACAACAATGATTATGACAAATCAAAAAACAATTAGGGAAGACATTGAATGGGGAGCATTTGAGTACTTTCTTCAGCTAGAGAATGAGTGGCAAAAATCACTGCCAAATCTGAATGAAAGAGAGCTAATGCAAGTCTTTCCAGAAGCTATAGATGTGATTTCAGACAAAATTGAGGAATGGGAAGAAAAAAGTAAGGAGTTCTCCGACACGATAAAAAAGAAGTTAATTCTTATTCGGGACCAAGTGTCGGACGAAAATTTCAAAGAACTTTTAAAAGGGTGGGTTAAGTGGACTGATGGCCAAGAGCTTATCAAGGCCGAGAAAAATATAGAGAGGTTAAAAAGGATGTTGCTTATCAAAAAAGGTAAGAAACCAAGAGGGTGGTTGAAAGAAGAAGACATACAAAGAGCTTTGGCGGTCCCCATTGAGAATCTGATAAACCAGTCTTTTCACAAAAGCAACAAAACTTTAATTGGGCTATGTCCACTTCATAAAGAAAAAAATCCATCATTCCATATTTACAAGGAAACCAATCAATTTTGGTGCTATGGATGCAACCAAGGCGGAGATGTAATTACTTTCGTCAGGCTTTTATTTGGGTCCTCTTTCCGAGAGGCGGTCAAATATCTTATTGGAATATAAAAATTAATATGAACAACGAAAACGAAAAAAGAATAGATGAAAAAATGAACGAGATTGAAAGCAGTCTTCCAGAGAAAAGAACGCCAATTACTTTTCAACAACTAGAGGATGTGATTAGTAAGTGGCTCTTGATTAAAGATAAAGGACTTTTGCGGATGGTTTTGGCGGCGGTTGTGGCCAATAAGCTTAATGCGGACCCAGTTTGGCTTTTTATTGTAGCCGCTCCCGGAGCCACA
Organism: uncultured Candidatus Saccharibacteria bacterium; assembly: GCA_964467495.1. Classification (GTDB taxonomy): domain Bacteria; phylum Patescibacteriota; class Minisyncoccia; order Phycocordibacterales; family WO2-35-19; genus CAYXQM01. The sequence continues at coordinate 3,780 of CAYXQM010000030.1, forward strand.
AAGACAGAGTTTATACGAGGACTTAATAAGATAGATGGCATATACCCCATCTCTGATCTTACCCCGCAAACTTTCTTGAGCGGTGATAAAGGTAAAACTAGCAGTCTGCTTTTAAGGTTGCCGTATGGGACGATTTTTACCTACAAAGATTTTACAACCGTTCTAAGTATGCATCGAGATAAGCAACAGGCAATTATTGCTCAGTTGAGAGAAATTTATGATGGATATTACAGGAAAGAGTTTGGTACCGGAGAAACAAAAACTTGGGAAGGTAAAATAGGTTTTATTGCTGGGGTAACTTCGGTCATTGATAGACATTATGAAATATACTCGGTCTTAGGAGAGAGATTTATCCAGTATCGTCCTATCCAACCAAACTCAATTGCGGTAGCCAAAAAAGCCATGAGAAATAGCGGGGTAGATAAAAAGATGCGGGATGAAATTCAGAATGCTATGGCCAATTTCATTTCAAATATTCAAATACCGGAGGAGAGGGTCAATGTATCAGATGAATTGGAAGATCGTATCGCTCATTTGGCGGCATTCTGCGTAAAAGCGAGAAGTGGAATTATAAGAGACGGTTACTCAACCAGAGAAATTGATTTGATACCGGAGACAGAGCTCCCGACACGACTGGCAAAACAACTTATAACTTTACACACAGCACTATCTTTTATTGGCCACATCAGCCCAGAAGAAGATTACGAACTTATAAAGAAAGTTGCTTTGGATAGCTTGCCACAGAAACGCAAATTAGTGCTTGGAATTTTAATTGATAATAAGGAGGAACATCTAAACACTAAAAAAATAGGACTCAAGATCAACTACCCAACAAATACTACAAGAAGGATATTGGAGGACTTGCACGCCTTAGGTCTTATAAGAAAAGAAGGCAAGGGACAGGGGTCCCCCGATGAATGGTGGGTAAGTAAACATACTTTTTACCTTTTAGAAAAGGCTGGCTTGAGCAGTTTGAGGGCAAACGAACCAGAAAAGGAAAAAGAGGAAACTTTACCCGACATGTCGGATACCACCACCGAAGAGGATACTGATATACAATTTGATAATTTTTAACTATGGATACAAATAAAATAAAACAAGAATTAGATGAGGAGGATTTAAAAATAGAGAGAGGAGATTTAGATCCATCGGATGAAAGGTCGTTTTATCCCAAAGGAGTTCTGAATGCCCTCGGATTTGTCTTTAAAGATAAAAGAATCGCAAGACCAAGAGGAAAACAGTCTCCCATTTTTTCTTTTGAGGAAATCTTTGATATTGCAAATTTAATTTTCTTCAAACCTCCCAATATCGTATTGAAAGTTTACAAGCGTGTATCACGAAAAAGAGACGCACCACTAAAATGAGTACCAAAGACCAAGAGAAAATAAACGTAGACATCATTTTTAATGATGATATTATCGAAGAAGAGGAAGATTCTCTGTGGTTTAAATTGTTCGAAATACTTGGTATTACCCACATTGACACAAATTTGACCGAAGGTGGTATAATATGTATGCCAGACTAGAGATGAGCTCCAAGTTTTATTTTGGGATTAAAAAAGGGGTAATAGCAAGTCTCTAGTCTGGCGATTAGAGGAGCTCTATTACCCCCTTTTTGATAACTAAATTAAAATGGAAAACATAAATATAAAAGTCCGTGTAGCCCAATACCTTAGGGTATCGACTGAAGAACAAGTATCTAGTGGTTATGGGCTTGAGGTCCAACAAGAAAAGAACAACGCATTGGCCACCCTAAAGGATTTTGAAACTTCTGAAGAGTATATCTACGCCGATGAAGGACTAAGTGGAACACTCCCACCCGAACAGCGTCCCGGACTCAAAAAGATGCTCGAAGATGCTGAGGAGGGAAAATTTGAAGTTCTTATCGTCTATAAAATAGATCGTATAGCTCGTGATAACTTCATTACACTTGGAGTAGTAAAACGACTTACTT
>CAYXQM010000031.1:0-5600 GCA_964467495.1 uncultured Candidatus Saccharibacteria bacterium
TTCTATTGGCCGCTATCAAGATGTGATCAATGCTGTAAACAAAAGAATTGAGCTTGACCCCAGTAATCTCCAGCACAGAATTACCTTAGCAGCCGCTTATTTGCAGGCCAATAGGAGAGAAGAAGCTGTTCAGACCATACAGCAAATTATACAATTAGATTCAACTTTTAAAGAGAAGGGAGAATATTATATTAGTGAAATAAGAGCTGGAAGAAATCCGTAGTTATGCACACCCGATTTGCAAAAAGATCTGGACTATGCTATACTCTAATTGTGTGAGTGTGAAGAAGAAATTTAGGTTCTCTTCATACAAATGAATGTCTACGAAAGAGCCACCGCAAGGTGGCATTTTCGTTTATGGTAAAAGTTATCTATCAACAATTTGCAATGTGAAAGTTGTGAAGCTTTGGTATAATTTAGGAACTAATTTCCCGATGTTTTTTGATGTCTATTACCAAAAGTTTAATATAAAATAAAAATGGAAGAGTTAGATGTTTTAGTAGATCTGGTAATGAAAGAAGGGGCTTCGGATTTGCATATATCCGAAGGTAATAACCCTTACATAAGAATTGCTGGTCAATTGGTGCCTCTTACCAAATATCCCAAATTTACTAGAACCATCATAGAAAATATTTTAAGTAAAGTTCTTACCCCCGCCAAACAGGAAGCTTTTAAATCTCAACAAAGCGCCGATTTTGCTTATGCCCATAAAGGAGAAAGATTCAGATCTCATGCCTTTGTAGACCAGCAAAGAATTTGCCTAGCTTTTCGTTATATTTCTAATAAAATTCCGACTTTAACAGAACTGAATCTTCCGGAAGGTCTGGAAAATTTTGCCAGACTAAAATCGGGATTCTTTTTGGTGGTTGGTCCAACTGGACACGGTAAATCAACAACCCTAGCTTCGTTGGTGGAGCTTATTAACACCGAAAGGTTAGAGAATATAATTACTATTGAAGATCCAATTGAATATGTTTTTACTCCTAAAAAATCCATTATTCATCAAAGGGAAATAGGTCAAGATACCCCGAGCTTTGCCTCTGCTTTACATGATTCATTTAGAGCCGATGTTAACGTCATTATGGTTGGAGAAATGCGTGATCCGGATACTATGTCCACCGCTGTTTCTGCGGCAGAAACCGGGCACTTGGTGTTTTCCACTCTTCACACAAATAATGCTGCCCAGACTGTGGACCGCATCATAGACTCTTTTACTGCCAGTCAGCAAAATCAAATTCGTCTTCAATTAGCCTCCTCTCTCTCGGGTATCTTCTCCCAACGATTAATCCCAAAAATTTCCGGAGGCTTAATTCCGGCCTACGAACTTATGCTAAATAATACAGCTGTATCCAATCTCATCAGAGATAAAAGGACCCACGAATTAAATACCGTTATTGAAACTGGTTCTCAAGAAGGAATGATTGATTTCAACAGATGTCTAGCCCAGAAGGTTAGTGAAGGTCATATTACTGTTGAAAATGCTTATCTCTATTCTACCAACCCGCGATCCTTAGAAAAAATGTTATAGAGCCATGCTTTTTGTATACAAAGCCATAAATAAAAACGGAGAAAAAGAGGAAGGCCATGTAGAAGCTTTTAGTGTTGATGCTGCCATATCAGCACTTCAGCGAAGAGGATTGGCGGTTTCTTCTGTTCATCCTAAAGATGAAGATACCGAAGATATTTTAAGAAAAATACCTTTTTTAAATAAAGTATCAAATAAAGATATTGTTATTCTTTCCCGACAAATGTCTACCCTCTTTGAGGCCCAAGTTTCTGCTTTAAGAGTTTTCAAACTAATCGGGACAGAAGCCCAGAATCCTACTTTGAGAAGAAATTTATTGGAAATCGTTGATGATCTTCAGGGGGGGTCATCTATCTCCTCTGCTCTCTCAAAACATCCAGACATATTTTCTGATTTTTACGTCAACATGATTAAGTCGGGCGAAGAATCCGGCCACATAGACCAATCATTTTCGTACCTGGCTGATTATATGGACCGCAATTACGAGGTGTCTTCAAAAGCTAAAAATGCTCTCATTTATCCCGCTTTTGTTATCTTCACGTTTATATCTGTTATGGTTTTAATGTTTACCGTTATTGTCCCCAAAATCGGGGTTATTATCAAAGACTCCGGCCAAGATATTCCTTTTTACACTAAAATCGTTTTTTGGATAAGCGATTTATTTGTTAATAATTGGGTTTTTATAGTCATGGGCCTTATTGCTCTGGTGGTTGGCATAATATGGTACGGCAGAACCGAAGAGGGTAAGAGATGGATTTCCAATGTCCGCTTATACATTCCTTACGTCGGAGATTTATACCGCAAACTTTATCTTTCTCGATTCTCTGATAATATGAGCACTATGGTACTCTCGGGCATTCCGATGCTTAAAGCTATTGAGGTAACTTCATCTATTATAGATAACGAAATATACAAAGAGGCCCTAGACCAAGCTCTAGTTAAAGTAAAAGCTGGTCAAGCTCTCTCAGCAGCTCTTTCTGATCGAGAGGAGATACCCAATATGCTCACTCAGATGATTAGGGTGGGGGAAGAGACCGGGGAGCTCGGTAATATAATGAAAACCATGTCCAAGTTTTACCAAAGAGAAGTTATAAATGCTGTTGATACTTTGGTTGGCATGATTGAACCAATTATGATAGTGGCTTTGGGGGTCGGAGTTGGGGTTCTTTTAGCTTCGGTGCTGATGCCTATATATAATATTGCTTCGACTGTGTCATAACATAAATGATATGAAAAAATCTAAAAAATTAAAAAGAGCTTGCCCCGCGAAGCTTCAGCAAAATGGGGGTTTTTCTTTACTTGAATTACTCATTGTTATTACCATTATAGGACTTTTAACCTCTATTGTTTTGAGTAGTGTTTCCCAGAGTCGGGCTAGAGCTTATGATTCCAAGATAAAACAGCAATTATCTAGTTTCCGTACCGCAGCTGAAATATATTTCAGTAATCAATCTCCTAACGGTTATGGTCCAGCGGTGTCGGTTTGTACTTCGGGTATCTTTAGTGATGTCAGTGTGACTAATGGTACTCCGGGTGTATACCTTGACCCAGCAAATCTTCCAACGTTTACTCAAGTTGTTTGTCAGTCGACGGACTCCACCTATGCCGTTAAAGCCACTCTTTATTCCGGCAATGAATATTGGTGTGTAGATAACGCGGGGGTTTCTAAGGCCATACAAGATGATATAGGCGACCCTACCACTGTTTGTCCGTAAAAAGGGGATTGGAGGGTTATCCACACATGTGGAATCAAAAAATGAGTATTGTGTTTATAATGTGAGGTAAGCTTGAATGTAAAAAAGCCTTGTTTAAAAGGCATTAATTGTAAGGTCGATCGCCATCAAGCTTCTCTCTCGAGAGAGAATTAGTTAATTTATTTAAAAATTATGTCTAAATTGAAACAAAAAGGTTTTACACTTATTGAGCTTCTGGTGGTTATCGCCATCATAGGTATTCTGTCTTCTGTTGTCTTGGCTTCCTTAAACACAGCTAGAACTAGGGGACAAGATGCAAAAATGAAATCAGAGATGTCGGGTTTAAGAGCAGCTGCCGAACTTTATTATGATGGCAACTCAGCTTCTTATAACAGCATATTCACGTCTAATAACACATGTGCTTCCACGAACAGTACTGTGAGTCAATATGTGGCATCAATCGCGGGCGCTTCAAGTGCAGAAGCTTGTTATAGTGCAGCTAGAGGTTATGCTATGGTAGCTACTCTGCCGAGCGGGGGTTTCTGGTGTGTAAACTACGATGGAGACTCTAAATCAGTTGCTGGTACCGGCGTGATTGGTGCAGCTGATTTTGACTGCGACTAAAATTTTTTCCTGGATATCTTTCCATCAAAAGCGCCTACAAGGCGCTTTTGTGTTGTCGTGATATAATTGTTAAAAATGCACTATTTTTTCTTAGCACTGATATTTTTGTTTGGTTCAGCCCTCGGCAGTTTTTTGGCTGTGATCGCCAACAGATACAATACAGGATTACCTTTTTTTAAGGGCAGGTCTTTTTGTTTTTCTTGCAACACTCAACTTCAAAAAAAAGATTTAATTCCTTTATTTTCGTTCCTCTCTTTAAAAGGTAGATGCCGGTACTGTCAATCAAAGATTCCTAAAGAAATTTTTATAATAGAAATTTTGATGGGGGCTTTAATTATGCTCGTTGCGTTCAAATTGGGTATCTTTGGCAGTAATTTTCAATTTTCAATTTTCAATTTTCAATTAATTTTTAATTTTTTAATTTTAATTTCTATTTTTGGAACAATTCTTTTAATTTCCATTTATGATTTAAAACACTTCATCATCCCAAATTCTTTCCTTCTTGTCCTGTTTTTCCTTTCTTCATTATTATTTTTTGATTTTTCTGCACCTCTAAGCTCTAAACTTCTAGCTTTAAGCTCTTTAAATTTGTTTTATGGTGTAATTCTGACTCTGCCTTTCCTTCTTCTCTTTCTTATATCACGGGGGAAATGGCTCGGCTTTGGTGATGTCAAATATATTTTAGTTTTGGGTTTTTGGTTAGGCATTGTTCAAGGATTATCAGCTGTTATTCTCGCTTTTTGGATAGGGGCTGTTTTTTCCCTGATAGCTATTTCCGTAAATCGTTTAAAAATTCGTTTGCCAATATTTGGCAATAATCTTACAATTAAATCTGAAATTCCTTTTGGTCCGTTTCTTTCTGTTGGGGCTATTATCAGTTTTTGTTTAAACTTAGATTTATTCCATTTAAATGAACTTTTTAATCTTTTCTAAAAAAATAGGCTTGCCCCGCGGAGCTTCAGCGAAGTGGGGGTTTACCTTGATAGAACTTATCGTAGTGATGACCATATCCACCATCATAATGACTGCTCTTATTATTCAGCAAAGCAAATGGAATGATAGTTTGGCGGTAAATACTCAAGCCTACGAGTTGGCTCTAATGATTCGCCAAGCTCAAATTTATAGTTTGGGGGTAAGAGAAGACACGTTTGGTGCAGGGGATAAGTTTGATGTGGGTTATGGTGTCTATATCGACGAGGATCTCCCGGGTCAATATATATTTTTTGCAGATAAGAATAAAGATTTAAAATATGATTCTGGAGAAGCACAAGAAACAAAAACTTTTACCAGAGGAGTGACTATATACAAGTTTTGTGGAGTGGGGAATCCACAATCGTGCTCCGATTCTGGGGCTTTAAATCAAATAAACATTTCATTTTTTAGACCAGGGTCTGGAGCAAGTATTCGTTTCCTAAATAACGGTGGCAATACGGTTAACGGAATAAATCCTCCAGCTACTATTTATTTGAAATCCCTCAAGGGACAGGAAGCGTCGATTAAATTAGAAGCCAATGGTCAAGTTTCCGTAATACAATAAATGAGAAAATATCAAATATCAAATATCAAATATCAAATTAAGGAAAAAGGCTTTACTCTTGTGGAAATGCTCGTCGCCATTGGTCTTTTTACTGTCATAGTTTCTTTTTCTTTGGGAGCTATTCTTTCCGTTTTTGACGCCAACAGAAGATCTCAATCTGCTAGTTCCGTGATGACTAATCTCAATTTCAGCTTAGAAAACATGACAAGAACAGTTCGTT
>CAYXQM010000032.1:0-1240 GCA_964467495.1 uncultured Candidatus Saccharibacteria bacterium
TAGCGTATGCAAAAAGTTATACTACTGAGTAGAGTGATTTGGAAAAATAATTTATGAAAACAAAAGAACAATCCTTGGGTATTGATATTGGTAATGTAATCATTAACCATCGTCTTGTGGACAAAAACGATAGTGTTTTATATGAGGAACATTATTCAACCATCCCCGCATCCGAAGGAATGTTTGATTCCATTAAAAAATTAAATGACCAAAAATTTCATGGCAATATTTTTTTAATATCAAAATGCACCGTATGGGCGCAAGCAAAGATTTTAGAGTGGCTAAAGGATAACGATTTTTATGAAAAAACCGGAGTGAAGCCGAAGAATGTGCTTTTTTGCCAAGAAAGATACGAGAAGGATAAGATTTGCCGTGAAAATAATATTGCTTATTTTATTGACGATCGGCTTGAGGTTTTAAGTTATATGACTGAAAATGTCTCGCATTTGTATTTATTCCAGCCAAAACAAACCGAAGTCGATGAATTTAAACAATTTTTACCTAAAGTTACGCGAGTGGAAAGTTGGGCAGAGGTTGTAGAAAAAATTAAATAAAAAATTGTCCATTGCTGAACGGAATTCATGATACTTTCAGTGTTATTTTTACTCATTTCTCTTATGGTTGATGCAATAAGCGTCAACACAAAAATGGCTTCTGTGCGAACTTCAGTCGTTTACAACTTTCAAAATAAAAGGTTAAGAAAATGGGCACGGAGTGAGTCTTCTGACACCATTTAAAAATAGGGCATTAGAACCTCCAACGTATTAAGACACGTAAAACGGAATACGGAAGAACATGAATAATATACTTTGATGTGGGCACGAGAGGATTTGAACCTCCAAGGATTGCTCCATACGCTTCTGAAGCGTACGCGTATACCAGTTCCGCCACGTGCCCGTGTTAATCAGTCTAATATAACAAATTTGACCAAATTTTAATAATCTGCTAATCTATTCCTACATATGTTAATGGTTCGATTGCAAAGAGTAGGCAGAAAACATGAGCCGGTTTTCCGGCTTGTTTTGACTGATTCAAAAAATAGCCCCAAGAGCGGTAAGTTCTTGGAAATTTTGGGTTCCTACGACGCCCGCAGAACAGAAAAAGCCGAGCTCAAGACAGACAGGGTTAAATATTGGATGTCTATGGGCGCCAAGCTTTCCGGCACAGTTCATAACCTTTTAGTTGAAAGAAAGGTCATTGAAGGTAAGAAAATAAATGTTTTACCTAAAAAATCACCTAT
>CAYXQM010000032.1:1340-4387 GCA_964467495.1 uncultured Candidatus Saccharibacteria bacterium
GAGACAAAAACTGAATAATGTTATAATTAGATTATTAGCAGATTAACAGCAATATAATGGAAAAGGATCAGGAATTTTTAGAATATCTTGTAAAAGGGTTGGTGGATCACCCAGAATCCGTAAAGATCACACGTACAGTTGATGAAATGGGAGTACTTTTAGGACTTGATGTCCACCCAGACGATATGGGCAAAATTATTGGCCGAAGTGGCAATACCGCCAAAGCCATTAGGATTTTGCTTCGGGTTGTCGGCATGAAGAACAATGCCAGAGTCAATCTTAAAATCAATGAGCCAGAAGGTGGCCGAAGAAGCGAATCTAAACCATCAGAAACCATGAAATCAGTTGATGATGTGATGGAAGACCTTAAGCTCTAATGACATTTCATGTAATTACATTGTTTCCAGAATCTTTTGATTCTTACGTCAGCTCGTCTATTATAGGACGAGCTGTTCGTAATAAGAAAATAAAAATTAAATTTTATAACCCTCGCGATTTTACTAAAGATAAACACCGAAGAGTAGATCAAAAACCATACGGCGGGGGACCGGGGATGGTTTTGGAAGCAGAGGCGGTAATTAAAGCAATTGAAAAGGCACTAACCCCCCCAACCCCCCTTAAATTAAGGGGGGAGCCGAACAAAAATTTAATCATCTGGCTTTCACCTGGCGGAAAGCAATTTGATAACAAAACGGCAGATAAATACAAAAAATATAAAGATATCATTATAATCTGCGGAAGATATGAGGGAATAGACGAGAGAGTTTTTAAGATAATTAAAAATTTAAAATTGAAAATTGAAAATTTGTCTATCGGGCCTTATGTGGTGACAGGGGGGGAGCTTCCTGCAATGGTTGTGTTAGACACTATATCAAGAAGAATCCCTGGGGTTTTGGGTAAATTAGAATCGGTTGAAGAAAATAGAGTTTCTTCCTCTGAAGTTTATACTCGGCCCGAAGTTTTAATATACCCATTCGGCAAGCTCAGGGCAGGCAAAGGCAAAAAATATAAAGTACCAAAAGTCTTAATTTCCGGGCATCATAAAAAAATAGAAGAGTGGAGGAGTAAAAAATAAAATGCAAAAACCGTCCTGAGCATTGTCGAAGGACGGTTTTTGCTTTCTTAACTAAATCTTGGCGCAAAAAAAGACGCGTCTTATTTGTGCCTACCAAAGTTAAGCCAAAGGAGAAATGCATTGTGGTTCGACTACCCTTACCATAAATGGCCTAGTAAGTCCGCCAACGGTGGACTTCTCTTTTGGTTTATAAAAAGAACTATTACTCCTATATTTTATCATAACCCCCTCTATCTCCAAAATGTGGAAAACTAATTTCATCACACCTGTGGATGCGCTTTAAAAATGGTGGTGGTAGAATTAAAGCATGTCATGGATATTTTATGCTTTTGGGTCAGCGATATTTGCTGCTTTAGTAGCTATTTTGGGTAAGATTGGCCTTAAAGGTTTGGATTCTACATTGGCTACCACCGTGCGAGCAGTAGTAATGGCTCTATTTTTAGTTATCGTAGCTTTCTCTTTAAATAAATTCCAACATTTAGAAACCATTACCGGTAAGCCACTTCTTTTTATAATTCTTTCCGGTGTAGCCGGTGCACTTTCTTGGCTTTTTTACTTTTTCGCTATCAAGAACGGCCCAGCTGGCGGAGTAGTAGCAATTGATAGAACATCAGTGGCTTTTGCTTTGATATTAGCAGCATTATTTTTAGGTGAAGCTTTGACTTGGAAGACAGCTTTGGGCGGGATTTTGATAGTGGGAGGTGCTTTATTAGTAGCTTTATAAAAATATGGAAGGATACACAATAAAAACAGAGCCAACAGACGGATCAGAAAAATTAAGTCGGGCGACAAAAATAGAACAAGCAGGCGTAAGTCTTGGAGGGATTTACAACGAAAGAATGACTCCAGCAAGGATATTAGAACAAATGAACAGAAATGCCATTTAAAAACGAAATAGATTTTATGGTGGCTCAGGCTAGAGCCGAAGCAGAGATAGCTGAAGAAATAGTCGAGTCCATCAGAAAACAAGAAGACTACTACCAAGAAAAGCTGGCATTGAAGATGCTTAATTTTTTTAGAGAGGAGGAGAAAGTTATCACTCTTTATGCTGAAGCTAAAACTAATTATCCGATTTTGGCAGAGTTGATGGAAAATAAAAGACCATACCTTAAAGACCTCCTCAGTGAAGCAAAAAAATTATACGAACAAAATGCAAATAACTGACGATTTATTAGAAAAACATTTGGACAACATCCGCGCTCTGCAGGTACCGAGCGGCTTGTTTCTAGCGTCACGCTCGGATGTTTCTACTGGCTACAATAAAGCTTGGCTTAGAGACAATTTTTATACTTGTTTGGCATTTGAAGAAATTGAGGATTGGGAAACAGTTAAAAAAGTTTGGAAAGCATTGCTAACAATTTTTGTAAAACATAAAGACAAAATAAACTGGGCCGTGGAGAACAAGCCCTATGCCACCTATCAATATATTCATGCTCGTTACAATCCGGAAACTTTTGATGAGTTTTGGGATGAGTGGGGCAATAAACAAAACGATGCTATCGGAGCCATCCTTTTTAAGATAGGGGATTTGGAACAGAAGGGGATAAAAATAATTGAGAGTGAAGAAGAAAAAGAAGTCATTCAAATATTAGTAAATTATTTAAAGAATATAGAGTATTGGCATGACCCGGATAATGGTGTTTGGGAAGAATATGAGGAGGTGCATGCTTCCTCAGTGGGAGCTTGCGTGGCTGGATTAAAAGCGATTGCTAAATTAGGTATTGTTAATATCGGCCCTGAACTTGTAGAAAAAGGGGAAGAAGCTTTAAAGGAACTCCTACCAAGAGAATCAAAAAGTAAGTTTGCCGACCTGGCGCTCTTGTCGCTCGTTTGGCCCTTCAAAGTCGTCCCGGAAAAAACGGCTCGGGAAATTATTAGACACATAGAATACCACCTGGAAAAAGACAGGGGAGTCATTCGTTATAAAAACGACCATTATTATAATAAAAACGAAGACGGTGTGAGCGAAGAA
>CAYXQM010000032.1:4397-5598 GCA_964467495.1 uncultured Candidatus Saccharibacteria bacterium
TCGGTTTTCCTTGGCTTTCTATTATTTATAATAAGTGGAGTAATCATTCTTCAGATGAAATAACTCACCCGGACTTCGTCTCGACCTCTCTTATTACAAGAGAGGTACAAGATTTAAACGACCAAACTAGTGATTTACAAAAAGCACATGAATATTTAGAAAAAAGTTTTAAAATAATTCATCAAGACAAAATCCCTGAACTTTATTACTCTGACTCCGACAAACCAAACGATAATACCCCCCTCGGCTGGGCCGAATCTCTTTTTGTGGTTGCCTTGCTAAGAGCGGGAAAGTAAGCATTATCTTATTCGTACGAAAGGTTTAATGTTTCTTTTCCGAAGGTGACCCTTGAACTGCTCCGTGCCCCAAAGGGTCACCTTCAAATCCTATTTCTTTTTCAAACCTCACCCCTCGCTGCACGTAGCCCTCTCCTTGACTAATGAGAGAGAAGACCAACGGCTCAACAGCATCTCTCGTTGAGCCGTTCAAATATGAGCAAAGTATAATAAGCTTGGCTTTGATATCACATATCAAATTCCGACTGCGTCCCTCGTAGCTTTAGCGAAGTGGGAGCTTCTATGCGTAGCACCATTTTGAACTCGCCGTGTACTGATTAGCGAAGCACTGAATCTAGTACTGCGGTTGGAAAATATGAGTAAAAGTGGTATAGTTCCGAGCAATGAAAGAACAAGCGAAACATAAAGTGGCTGAATTAGTAGAAAGATTTAATGAAATAATAAAAAGCGGCCAATCCAATAAATATTCGGAAGAAGATACGAAAAAAGATTTTATACTTCCTCTTTTTGAAATACTTGGTTGGGATGTTTATAACTTACACAATAAAGAGGTTGCTGCCGAAGAGTCTATATCTGGTAAACGTGTTGATTACGGTTTTTATTTAAACGGAAGACCACAATTTTATCTTGAAGCTAAAGCTATCAAAGTTGACCTTGATAAGGAGCAGTATGCAGATCAAGCTGTTAAATATTCATGGAACAAAGGAGTTACTTGGGCCATACTTACAGATTTTGAAGGTATAAAAATCTTTAACGCTCAAAATATAGACGATATTTATTATCATAAACTTTTCAAAGATATAGGTTATAAAGATTTCGTAGAAAGATTTGATGAGCTTTGGCTACTCTCAAAAGAAGCTTTTTTAAATACTGTTAATAGCATGCGAAAGTTTTTTGAAAGGCGC
>CAYXQM010000033.1:0-5597 GCA_964467495.1 uncultured Candidatus Saccharibacteria bacterium
ATCATAAAAAAAGAAAATGAAAATATCCGATATTTTAGACGAAACATATACTGCTCTTCTTGCAAATAAAGCCAGAACTAGCTTGACCATCTTGGGTATTGTTATCGGTATCGCTTCAGTTATCGGAATGATTTCTATCGGTCAGGGAGCCCAAGGCACTATTGAGTCAAGTATTGAATCTATCGGTTCAAATCTAATTACTGTTAGCCCGGGAGCTCAAGGTGGACCAGGTTCTCAGGTGAGCTCGGGTAGGGGTAGCGCTCATACTTTGGTTGAAGCAGATGCTGAAGCCATCGCTAAAGAAGTGGCTAATGTAAATGCTATATCTCCGGAATTATCTGGCAGATATCAAATAACAGCCAAAGGTACTAACACCAACACTTCGGTAATAGGAGTAACTGATTCTTATCCAACAGTCAGGAACTTAGAAGTTGAAGAAGGAGATTTTATAAATACCCAACAGCTTAAAAATTATTCGAAGGTAGCAGTGCTTGGGCCCACTACCAGAGATGACCTGTTTGGTTCACCAGCTGATGGGGCGTCCTCAGCTATTGGCCAGACCATACGCATCAAAAACGTCCTATTTAAAGTTATAGGGATAACTAAGTCAAAAGGGGGTAGTGGTTTTTCAAATTCTGATGACACTATTTATATTCCTTTAGGCAGTGCTCAAAGATTTTTGGCAGGGGATACTTATCTTTCCAACATAAGTATTCAAGCGACAGATTCAGAGTCAATGGCCCAGGTACAGGAAGATGTCACGGCTCTACTCCTGACTAGACATAAAATAAACGATCCTGAGCAGGCGGATTTTAGTATATTTAATCAGGCTGATATTTTAGCAACTGCTTCATCTATCACTGACACATTTACTATTCTCCTGGGCTCGGTGGCCGGGATATCCTTAGTGGTTGGTGGGATAGGTATTATGAACATGATGCTCACTACGGTTACTGAAAGAACCCGAGAAATTGGTTTGCGTAAAGCTATTGGTGCCAAAGAGAAAGATATTAATCTTCAGTTTTTGGCTGAAGCGGTAATGCTCACTTTTGCTGGGGGAGTGATTGGTATCATCTTGGGGTGGCTAATATCTTTTGGCATCACTTACTTTGGGGTTTTGGAAACCAAAATAACAATTTCTTCAATTTTGCTGGCCTTTGGTATCTCTGCTAGTATAGGTATTGTTTTTGGATATTATCCTGCTCGCAAAGCTTCCAGAATGAGCCCAATTGATGCTCTGCGATATGAGTAATGATGTGATATATTTGTAGGAGTGGACAAACAAGAAATAGAACAAAAAATAAAGGAACTGGAAGAGGCAATGATAAAGCCGGATTTTTGGAGTGATAAGGAAAAGGCGCAGGCAATAATTAAAGAAATCCAAGAACTTAAAGATGAGTTGGAAGGAGTGGGTAAATATGACAAAGGAGATGCAGTAATGACCATTTTTTCCGGTGCCGGCGGTGATGATTCTGAAGATTTTTCAGCCATGCTTCTTAAAATGTATTTTAAATATTTTGAAAACAAAGGCTGGGGTTATAAAATTTTGCATGAAAATCAAAATGATCAAGGGGGATACAGAAACATAACGGTAGAGATAACCCATTCGACTCGCTCTGCTCGCTCAGGGTCAGGACCCTACGGTGTCCTGAAGAATGAGTCGGGAGTGCATCGGTTGGTTAGAATTTCTCCGTTTAATGCTAATGCCAAAAGGCATACGAGTTTTTCAATGGTTGAAATAATACCAAAATTTGAGAAGCAAGATGAAAATGATATTGATGTGCCCGAAAGCGAACTCAGGGTTGAATTGTCGCGCTCGAGCGGGCCGGGCGGACAAAATGTAAACAAAAGAGAAACAGCGGTACGTATCGTTCATATCCCAACTAATCTTTCGGCTCAGGCGGATGGAGAAAGAAGTCAAGCTCAAAATAAAGAAAAAGCCCTGGCTATTTTGAAAGGTAAAATATTTAAAGCTTTGGAAGATAAAAGAATTGAAAAACAGGAAAATATGTATATTAGCAAAACTACTGAAGTAACTTGGGGCAACCAAATTCGCTCTTATGTCTTGCATCCTTATAAAATGGTAAAAGACCACCGCACTAATGTAGAAACCAGTGATGTTGAAGGAGTTCTTGAAGATGGCAAATTAGATGAGTTTATCGAAGCGGAAAAAAGTTTGTAAAAAAAATTAATGTAGTATAATAGATGCTGATGATTGTCTTTGATGGTGTTTCAAAAAAATATAGTGATGATTGCACCGCTTTAAATAAGGTGTCCTTCGTTATAAAACCCGACGAATTTGTTTCTATTGTGGGGCCAAGCGGAGCTGGTAAAACTACACTTTTAAAAATGCTTTTGGCGGAAGATAAACCGACAGAGGGCAGAATAATGTTCCGTGATACTGATATTCATACTCTCTCCGGCGAGGAGATAAATCTTATGAGGCGTAAGATTGGAGCTGTTTTTCAGGATTTTAGACTTTTGCCACAGAAAAATGTCTTTGAAAATATTGCTTTTGCGATGGAGGCGGCCGGTCGCCCCGATGATGAGATAGAGTCGGACGTACCGCACGTATTGGAACTGGTAGATTTAGGGAATAAAATCTGGAATTTTCCGAACGAACTTTCCGGTGGGGAAAAACAGAGAGTGGCAATTGCTCGAGCAATCGTCAACCAACCTGATATAGTTATTGCTGATGAGCCGACCGGAAATCTGGATCCTGCCAACACTTACGATATTGTGGAGATTCTAAAAAAGATAAACGATTTAGGCACCACAGTTATTTTAACCACTCACAATAAAGGAGTTATTGATTCGGTTGGCAGAAGAGTTATTACTATGCAGGACGGCAAGATTATCAGGGACGACCTAACAGGTAAATACATCTTATAAAAATTTCAAAATCCAAATTTCAAATTATAAATATATGGAAAAAACAGAATTTAGAACAAAATTAAGAAGGATAATAAGGGCTGGATTCTTCAATTTTTGGAGAAGCGGTTTCGTTTCTTTGGCCTCGGTGTTGGTAATGGTGATCACTTTATCTGTAATTGGCTCCGCTATATTCATAAACACCATCTTAAATACCACTATGGCCGAACTTCGCAACAAAGTTGATATCAATGTATATTTTGTGATTACTGCCCCCGAAGATGACATCTTGGCGCTTAAAAACAAAATATTAACCTTGCCGGAAGTAGCTTCGGTGGAATATGTGAGCAGGGAGCAATCCTTGGAGAATTTTAGATTGAGACACGAGAATGACCAAATTACTCTTCAGGCCCTTGATGAGTTGGGGGACAATCCTCTGGGAGCCTCTTTGAATATAAAAGCCCAAAGACCTTCTGAGTATGAAGGCATTGCCAACTTTCTAAACGAAGAAAATATCCTTTCAGGTGATGGTAGTAAAATTATTGATAAAATAAACTATTTTGAAAATCGTACTACTATAGACAGATTATCTCGCATTATAGATTCAGTAGAACGCTTTGGCCTAATCCTTTCCCTGGCTCTGGTCATCGTTTCTATTATTATCACCTTGAACACTATTCGTTTGGCTATTTATATCTCCAGGGAAGAAATTTCGGTAATGCAATTAGTTGGGGCTTCCAAAAATTATGTTAAAGGCCCTTTTGTTATTACTGGTATTTTAGTTGGTCTTATCTCCGCGATTGTCACCTTAATTTTATTTTTCCCCATCCTCTACGCCCTTGGCGGAACTACCGAGAACTTCTTTATAGGCCTTAATATTTTTGACTATTATCTGAGTAATTTCTTCCAAATCTTCTTTATCATTATTGGGTCTGGTATTGGTATCGGTGCTCTAGCCAGCTTCCTTTCTGTTCGCAAATATTTAAAGTTATGATAAGGTAGGGAAGATAAAGATGAAGAACAAAAACCATAAATACATTTTTGTTGTTGGTGGAGTAATGTCGGGAGTAGGCAAGGGTGTTGCTTCTTCGTCCATCGGAAAAATTCTTCAGTCCAAAGGATTTTCCATTAATCCCATAAAGGTTGATCCCTATCTTAACGTTGATGCTGGGACAATGAATCCTACTGAACATGGGGAGGTTTTTGTACTCGATTCCGGTTTAGAAACGGACCAAGATATGGGTAATTACGAAAGGTTTTTGGAACTTGATTTGAAACCTGGCGATTATATGACTTCTGGCACCATCTACTATCACATCATTCAGAAAGAAAGAGCCATGGGTTATAAGGGTAAGTGTGTTGACCCAATGCCTTATATCACCGAAGAAATAATTAAACGTTGGAAAAAAGCGGCAGATAATCACGAGTCGGACATTTCACTTATAGAAATCGGTGGCACCATTGGTGATTACCAGAATGTAATGTTTATGGAAGCGGCTCGTATTCTCAAGGTTAAATATCCGCAAGATGTTATGTTTGTAATGGTCTCTTACCTGCCTGTTCCTGGTTCTTTGGGTGAAATGAAAACCCGACCTACTCAAAATGCGGTACGACAACTCAACTCGTACGGTATCCAGCCGGATATAATTATCGCCAGAAGTATTGAGCCCATTGATTTTAAAAGAAAAGAAAAAATAGCTTTTTCTTGTGCTATCCCTGTGGAAAATGTTATCTCTGCTCCGGATATTGAAAGTATTTATGATGTACCACTTAATTTTGAAAAAGACAAAATAGGCTCAGTGATTATGAAAACTCTTCATATGCGCACCAAAGAACGTAATGGAGAACTAAATGAATGGAAAAAATTTGTTAATAAATCTAAAAATACTAAAAAACAACTTAAAGTCGCCGTAGTTGGTAAATATTTTGATACCGGTGATTTTGTTTTGTCAGACGCTTATATTTCGGTTATTGAAGCAGTTAAATTTTCGTCATATTGGCTGGATGCTAAAACTGAACTGACTTGGGTAAATTCCAAAGAATACGAAGCTGACCCTAAAAAAGTATCGGAGCTCAAAAAGTACGATGGCATAATCGTACCCGGAGGATTTGGAGAATCTGGTATTGAAGGAGTGATTATGGCCATAGAATATGCCAGAAAAAACAAGATTCCATATTTGGGACTTTGTTACGGTATGCAACTTGCGGTTATTGAATTTGCCAGAAATGTTTTGGGGTGGAAAGATGCTCACACAGCGGAAATAGATCCGGAAAGTGCTCATGTGATTATTGATATTATGCCAGACCAGAAAAAACTTTTGGAAGAAGAAAAATACGGAGCTTCTATGAGATTGGGCGCCTATCCGGCAGTTTTGAAAGAAGACACTATTGCTTATGAAGCTTACTTGTCCGCCGGAGCTTTAGCGAAGGAGGGCAAAACAGAAAATATTTCAGAGAGACATAGGCACAGGTATGAAGTAAACCCGGAATTCATTGAAGACATAGAAAGAGAGGGGATGGTTTTTTCTGCCACTTCTCCTGATGGCAAACTTATGGAAATTGCTGAACTGCCTAAAAATATCCACCCATTTTTCCTTGGTACCCAATTCCATCCGGAATTTAAAGCTCGTCCTCTTCACCCGCACCCTTTATTCTCCGCCTTTATTGAGGCTTGCTTGAAAAAGAAAAAATAACTCTTGTGTTTTTGGTTTGATTATGATATTATA